>JAUIKP010000019.1 GCA_030430725.1 Nitrospiria bacterium | reverse complement strand
CCGGCATTCCGGGGTGGAATATTCCGGATGGGTGTGGTCATTATAAAATCGTGCGCCATTGGGAAGGACAAGATCACTTTTCATTTCATGGAAGGAAAAAGGTCGATGGGCATCCTGCTCGGCGAACAGGGCCTCTTCTTTATCCTGGGCTAACTCGGCCACACGAAATCCTCGTTGATCTTCATGGGGATGCTCGCACCGATAATCCCAACGGCGGGTAAAATGTCCGTCAAGATAGGCCCGCACCAACTCCATGGACTCCACCACCGGATCGGCGGTCTCGACATCTTCCCGCGCAATTCCGTACTCGGTTTCGATACCAAAGAGGCGAATAGAATTCATATGTTCTAAATCTTTCAGCTGGGAAGGTCTCATTGGATTGAGCTTGCTAGAAAGGAAGATTTATACAATCTGAGAGGTCCGATGCTCTTCTCCTGCCTTTCCAGGTTGTAGAGAGGATACTCCGACAACCTGATCGGGGTGATAATCCAAGAGTTTTAACCATTCCTCAGCTGAATCATCCGGCGGGAAAATCTCACTCTCCTTGAACTCTTCATTGGTGGCAATGAGTAAATCATCGAGGCTCAGGCCCGAGGGTTTCTGATCGTCCGCTTGAATTACCCGCTCAATCGCCCGCTCTTTTGCACGTCGGACGATTCCCGCCAACACCGCTCCACTCAATAAATCTTGACGGTAGAGTATTTCACGCCGTCCGTTTCGCAACCGAATGGCCAACACTCGATTCTCCTGGCTTCGCTGAAAGAGATCCTCCAGCAGTCCCTCAATGATATGGGACACCGGACTCTCATCATGTTGTCCACTGCTATCAACCTTCTTCATATCGTAAGGCAGGTCAGCCGCCAAATAGACACGCAAAATTTCGGCAACATCATTCCTCCCAGGTCTGCCCACCTTAATTTTTCGATCGATTCTTCCAGGTCGCAGCACAGCCGGATCAATCATATCCGGTCGATTTGAGGCCAGAATAACCACCACTTGAGAAAGATTTTCAATCCCGTCGAGTTCAGCACAAAACATCGGAACCAGCGTATTGGAGACATTGTAGGACCGCACCGCCCGTCTCGTCCCTAAAATGGATTCGGCCTCATCGATGAAGATAAATGGCAACTTCCCCGCTTGCCTGTATTGCCGCGCTTGAAGAAATAAATCGCGGATAATACGTTCCGATTCCCCGACCCACATATTCAGAACTTCGGGACCTTTAACATGCAGAAACACGCCACCCTCAATGGGCGGAAGTTGAGGGACAGGGCCTTGCCCCTGCTTTTCTACATAAGGCGAAAACGTTTCACGTTCTTTCGCGAAGAGTTGCCCAAGACTTGCGGCCGTGGCTTGGCCAATCAGAGTCTTTCCGCACCCCGGTGGGCCATACAGGAGGAACCCCTTGGGTTGCTGAAATTGATACCGTGAGAACAACTCCCCATGCAGAAGGGGATATTCTATTGACCGGCGGATGGCTCGAATAGCTTCCTCCTGTCCACCGATATGCTCCCAACGAACAGTTGGCAATTCCGCTAAAAGATGCGATTGGCCTTGGGGATTCTCTAATCGTTCGATGGCAATCCGGTGAGTCGGGTCCAATCGAATCTCATCCCCGACCTTCAATTCCGTAGTGGCAAGATCATCCGCCCGTTGAATAAGGATGCCTTGCCTGCCCACCTCTTGGTCAACGCGAAGACGTCCATCACCTAATATCTCTCGAATTTTTACAATGGGGCCGCTCCGATCATACCCAAGAGACCGAATGACGACATACGCCTCATTTACTAGAATCTGATGACCAACCTTTAAATCATCTTCCTCAAGCCTGGGATCGATATTGGCATAATATTCCGCCCCACCAACCACGATTCTCGCCACGCCCTTTTCCGGCTGATCCAATAGCGTCCCGATTCGATTCGCTGGAGCTGTCAGTTTCTCAAGCACTCCTTTAAGTTTTTTCATGTCGGCTTCCTGTTGCTGAGAAGCCGTCGTTTGTTCAACAAGCCCGTGCCGAAGTTGATAGAGAAGAGGAATCCGGTGGTCGCCTTCAGGCAAGGATGCCAAACATTGGTCGATGAGTGCCAACGGAGAATTCCCCGGACGTGATGATTGCGTGAAGGAGGATCCAGCCGACCGAGGAGAATCCTTGGAAGAAGAAAATTCTGAAGAATCACTCATTGTGTCTTATATTCCATTCTCTTTCAATTGAAACATCAAGGCCGTGATGCCCATCAAAACTCCCGACGAGTCATCATTGGCGGTCGATCATTCCCGCATTCTACACTGTTTTCTGAGCATTACCCAAGGTATAAAAAAAGCAGGGGTCCGTTCGTTGCCGGATCCCCTGCTTCTATTAAAAGGAGTAGCCTTTAGTGGCTTAAGGAGTTACCAACGATCTCCACCGCCACCACGGTTTCCGCCACCGCCACGATTTCCGCCACCACCACCAAATCCGGTTCGAGGTGCTTGAGGCTTCGCTTCGTTAACCGTCAGGGTACGCCCTCCCATTTCGGTTCCATTCAGCGCCTCAATTGCGGCCTTGGCTTCAGCTTCAGAGCCCATTTCCACAAAACCGAATCCTCGCGATTGGCCGGTGTACTTGTCCGTAATAATTTTAGCCGACGTCACGGCGCCGTGCTGCCCAAATAGGTCAGCCAATTCTTGTTCTGCCGTGGAATACGGCAGGCCACCCACATAGATCTTTGAACCCATCGGGGTCCCTCCTTACTAAATGCGATATTGTTTTGCATGGTTCGAAGAAAAGAGAAGGGAAGGAACGGCCCGAGAACGCAAACCAGGTGGCGACTTAGGACTAACTTCCAATCAGACTCCTTGCGGATTCCTTGGCAAAACAACATCAGTGATGGGCCCGTCACTAAAACATTCATCACGTGGCCCGAACGTCGTGATGAATTTCTTTTAAGTAGCATAAGTCAGAATGAAAAAGAATGCAACAATCCCAGGCAAGGAAACCATTCCTCCAGGCATTTTTTTCAGGAAATTAATTGGGGAGCACCCTTGCCATCAATCGCTTCATCGGAGATAATCACCCGCTTGATGTTTTTCAGGGCGGGAACATCATACATCAAATCCAGCATGACTTCCTCCAGAATAGAACGCAATCCTCTGGCTCCGGTTTTCATAGACGAGGCTCTGGTGGCAATGGCTTGAACCGCCTCGGGAGTGAAATCCAACTGCACTCCATCTAATTGAAATAATGCTTGATATTGTTTCAGAAGGGCATTTTTCGGTTCCTGTAGAACCCGAACCAAATCCTCCACACGCAAATCATTCAGAGAAGCCAAAATTGGAAACCGGCCAACAAATTCGGGGATGAGTCCATATTTCAACAGGTCCTCCGGCTTGAGTTTTCCCATCAATTGATCAGCATTCAATGCTTCACCATTGGAGGATACCGCGCCAAACCCCATTCGTTTCTGATTGGTCCGCTGAGCAATAATATCCTCCACCCCCACGAACGCACCGCCACAGATAAAGAGGATATTCCTGGTATCCACCCTGAGAAATTCCTGCTCAGGATGTTTTCTGCCCCCCTTGGGAGGCACATTGCATAACGTCCCTTCCACCAATTTCAGCAACGCCTGTTGGACACCTTCGCCCGACACATCCCGGGTAATAGAGGCACTTTCAGATTTCCGGCTAATCTTATCAATTTCATCAATATAAATGATGCCGACTTGTGCTCTGGCCATATTGAAATCACACGACTGCAATAACTTCAAAACCACATTTTCCACATCCTCGCCCACATATCCCGCTTCCGTCACCGTAGTGGCATCCGCGATGGCAAAGGGGACATGCAAAATTTTGGCGAGGGTTTTCGCCAGCAACGTCTTACCGGTTCCAGTCGGCCCGATTAACATCACATTCCCTTTTTCTAATTCCACATCAGGCAGATCTTTACCACTAAATACACGTTTATAATGATTGTGGACGGCGACCGACAGAACCTTTTTGGCACGGTCTTGCCC
Source organism: Nitrospiria bacterium (assembly GCA_030430725.1). Classification (GTDB taxonomy): domain Bacteria; phylum Nitrospirota; class Nitrospiria; order Nitrospirales; family UBA8639; genus Nitrospira_E. The sequence goes on along the minus strand of JAUIKP010000019.1, from coordinate 12,271 downwards.
TATCACATACTGGTCAAGCACCTCTTTAATTTCAGGAGGGGTTGGCAAGGGACCTGTTGGCAGCTCAATGGCAGACGAACCTTCCGGTTGACCTGATAAAAATTTTGAACATTGTTGGATGCAATCCGCACAAATCAATACCGACCCCGGTGCCTGACACTGCGAACAGGCTTGTTTCGTCGGGGCCTGGATTAAATTGGTTGCTCCAGGTTTTGCCCGACCACAAAAGGAGCAGACGGCATCCGCACGATTTCGTCCTTGCTTCGAATCCCAAAAAGCCACGGCAGTTACCTTTCTTACTCTTTACCAGATATCCGTCTAACGCACTCTCTTAATTTCCCATGCAAGGAGATCTTAATCTTCAAGATGCAGGATATCAAATCATCCCCCATTCAGGACAAAACTCAAAGGGATTCGGCCACAATCAGCGGCACAGCCTCCCATGATTCTCCACGATCGCCCGTCCGAAACAGTCCCTTTCCGTTCGTCCCCACATAGAGCACATCGGAATCAACCGCACTCATGGCTAATGCCCGAATATTAACATTCGTCAAGCCCGCACTTCGAGCTTCCCAAGTTTTTCCTCCATCTTCACTTCTAAAGACGCCGTCACGATTGGTCACATACACGACATGGGGGTGGGTGTGATCGAGAATGAGGTCACTCAACATTTGATCGGAGAGGGTATCCCCAATGCGAGTCCAGACTTGCCCTCCATCCTTGGTGACATACAGTCCACTCAGAGTCGCAGTATAGACCGTATCGGATCCATGAGGGTCAACCTTAATTCGAGTCACGCCCAATGCCCGGGAGGATTTCAGCACGTCAGAGCCCACTAACCCATTATTGACCATATTCCAGGTGCGAGCCCCATCAATGGATTTATAGACTCCCCCACTTGTTCCGGCATAGAGCGTCTGGGGCTGCCGGGGATCGCAGTCAATCGTCAACACCATAAGCACTTCTTTCATGCCCTGCATCCGCTTATTCCAGGTTTCTCCCCCATCGTCTGATTCAAATACCCCCAATGAGGTGGCGGCAAAGATATGGGCACTGGATCCCGGAGCAAACAACAATTGGTGGACCACCGAGGAAATCGTCACATCGTCCAATCCCGTCCGTCGGGACACCCATCGTTGACCACCATCATAGCTTTTATACACCGCATCCCCTTTGGTCCCGGCCACAACATTAGCCGGAAACAGGGGATCAATAGCCAAAGCAATGACGCGAGAATGGGTCATACCCGCAGACATGTTCTGCCAGGTCACCCCTCTGTCCCGTGACTTATAAATATAATCGTTGGTGGCGAGGTAAAGAATGTCGGGGTTTGTGGGATGAAGGGCGATTTCCACCACGGCCTCACTTTTCCCGCAACCGCCCAACATCATGCAGACAACGGCTATTGGACCAAAAAGACGGAGACTGACGATCATAGCTTGCCTTAAACGACCATCAACCCATTCTCAGAAAGCGACAGAAAGCTTAAAGACCATACAGGCTTTTTTCACCCTCCCTAGGGACGAAAACGAGCCCCGTTTGGCGGTTGTGGAGGACGTTGAGCAGGAGATGGAGTCATGCGTGGCAGATCAGCTACCGGCGCCTTCAGAGCCTTTTCATACAGATCCATAGCTTCAGGCATCCATTTTGTGAGATCGGCAATCCGGGTTTCATGCGCGGGATGGGTGGATAAAAATTCCGGTGGAGCGCCACCAGAAGCCGCGGCCATCCGTTCCCAAATATGAATGGCTTCCCGAGGATTGTATCCCGCATCGCCTGCAAGCAGGAGGCCGATATAATCAGCTTCCGATTCGTGTTTTCGGCTAAACGGTAACAGAATTCCTGTCTGCACACCAAGCCCCATCGCCTGCATGGCCAAATCATGTAATGCCGGATTTTGGCCTTGGGTCGAAAGCACAATCGCCGCGGTGGTCATTCCAAATTGAGCCACCAGTCCCTGGCTCATCCGCTCTGCTCCATGTTCCGCCAGTGCATGAACGACTTCATGCCCCATAATGGCCGCCAATCCAGCCTCATTTTTCGCCATGGGGAAAATCCCTGTATAGACCGCAATTTTCCCTCCAGGCAAGGCCCAGGCATTCTTGGTGTTGTCATCCTTAATGACCGTCACTTCCCAATCAAACCCCTTCGCCACTTCCCCATACTTAGAACGTTTGGCCGCCTCAATAATACGAGCCGCGACACGTTTAACGGGCTCGGTCTCTCTGGGGTTTTGGGAAATGACAACCTTGGGATCCTGCAACATTTCACTATACTGGGCAGCCCCCATCTGATTCATTTGACCCGACGGCATCAATAATAGCTGGGAACGTTGCGTATAGGGATTGGTTTGGCATCCCAAGATCAGGATGTTCAGGAGCAGGACACAGAACAAGACCAGACGATCTATGGTGACCCACCGGCGTACTGCCATCTCATGCCCTCAAGAATTCAGTATAGCGCAGCACGAGGACACCAGTTCCATCCTATCCACATTCGGACAACCATTACATTCCGGCAGAGGGCTCTGGAATACGAATGTCCAATTCCTGGATTTGCTCATAGCGAGCCAATGCTGGTTTGGTGCCGGCACGAGGTCCCACCACTAGAATCGCAAACTCCTCCGGACGCAAATGTCTGTGCGCAGCCCTTCGGACTTCAGTCGTGGTGACTTTTTCAATACCCTGGCGAAATTCTCTAAGCCAGGTCGAAGGATACCCATAATATTCATATGTCATGTATTTACCAAGCACTTTGGTGGGAGAATCCACAGAAAAGACAAAGGAATTCAAAATACTGGCTTTCGCGCTGGCTACTTCTTCATCCGTAGGAGGCAGAGCGACCATGTTCCGAGCCTCTGCGATTAAGGCATCAATCCCCTTCCCCGTTGTTTCCGTTTTGGTCGACATCGAGAGGATGGCCATGCCGGGATAGTCCCATTGCAATCCGACGCCACCGTGCACGTCATAAGCCAGCCCTTGCTTGGAGCGGATGTTATTAAATAATCTGGCGCCAAATGACCCGGAAAGAATTTGATTGACGATCACCAAGGAATAATAATCAGGATCGTCCCGGCGAATTCCCAAATGTCCCATCGCAATTTTGGCTTGGGTCATATCGTTTTTTTCAACATAAAACACACCAGCCGGAACCGTTGACTGAATGAAGACGGGAGCATCCTCTACCTCCGGCCCCTTGGGCCAGTCCCCGAAAATGGATTGAATAAGCGCGAGTGTTTTTTCACGGTCAAAATCCCCACTTACCCCTATTATAATCCGATTGGGATGAAAGTAGGTCGCATGCCACCGGATCACATCCTCTCGGGTGATAGACCCTACGGAGGCGTAAGTCGGCTCCCAGGTATATGGGGATTCCTTCCCATAAATTAACTTCTTATATTCTCGCGACGCAACCTCATCCGGGTCATCGTTCTGACGGGAAATCCCAGCCATCATCTGATTTTTGGCAATTTTTAACTTTTCGGGATCAAACACCGGAAATCGCAACACGTCCCCGAATACTTTAAACACCTCAGGAAAATCTTCAGTAAGGGAACCCATCGAAGCGGTGCCGGAGGAGTCCCCAATGTGGGTTTCAATCGCGGCGGCCTTCCCCTCCAAAAACTCATCAAGGGCATCTCCGCTCAGATTTTTCGTTCCCCCCGTGCGGAGCACGGTTCCGGTTAAGGAAGCCAACCCAATGGTTTCCTGAGCGTCCAAGCGAGAACCGGTCTTGATCATGGCTGACACCCCCACCAGCGGTAATTCATGGTCTTCCATCAGCAAGACCACCAGTCCATTATCCAGAATGACGCGTTCAGGTTCAGGAATGACCAGTTCCGGCAAGGGTGGAAATTGCAACTCTTCAACTGTTGTCACCTGCGCCTGTACCAACAGGGGTGCACAGAACATGATGAAGCCGACCAATACCACGTTTGGGAGTGCCCATCGACCCGCGCGACACGACGTATGCTGATGAAACAAACTGTAATTCATGATTGCCCCTCCCCTGAAGTGACTGGCTGAAGACCCCCGGAAGGAGAAACCGTCTCAATCATGCCCACAATCCGGTTCGTGGGTTGAAACATCGTGTTGGCAACCCGACGAATATCGGCCTTGGTCACCTGATCGAACCGATCAATGGACCGGAATAATTCGCGCCAATCGCCAAACAACATCTGGTAATCAGTCAGGTGCATGGCCAGACCAAGGTTATTATTCAAGGCCCGGATTAACCCTGCTTTCGTGCGAGTACGAAATCGTGCTAGCTCCTCATCGGAGACATCCTGGGTTTTCAGCCGGTCAAATTCTTCCCGTAATGCCTGTTGTACCGTGTCATTCGTCACTCCCCGACCAGGAACAGCATAGGCCATCCACACGTGTGGATATTTGTCCCCGGGATATTCCCCATACGCTCCCACCGACACCGCAATGCGTTTGTCCCGGATCAACGATCGATACAATCGAGAGGTCCGCCCATTGGTTAAAATATCGTCGATCGCATCGTACACCGGTTGATCAGCATGGGTCACGGATGGCTTATGATATCCTTCCACATATAACGGCTGGGAAGGGTCCTGCAGTTTCACAATTTTTTCTGCGATGGACGGAGGCTCCACGATTCGTAACGGAGGGGGCGGGGGAGTAGAAGGAATTCGATTAAAATATTTTTCGAGAATCGGAATCACCGCCTCCGCTTTCACATCCCCGACGATCGCCGTCACCAAATTCGTAGGCACATAATGCGCCTCATAGAATTTTTTCGCGTCGGTCATGGTGTAGGATTGAATATCACTGGCAAAACCAATTACCGGATGATGATACGGGTGAGCCATAAAGGCCGTCGCGACAAATTGTTCGAGCAACCGACCGAATGGTTGGCTTTCCGTGCGCATTCGACGCTCTTCCATGACCACGTCCCGTTCTTCATAAAACTCCCGGAACACCGGGTGCAAAAACCGTTCGGACTCTAAGTATGCAAACAGTTCGATTTTATTGGCCGGAAGAGCATAAAAATACCCAGTGACATCCGCACCGGTGAACGCATTTAACGCAACCCCACCCTCCCGTTCAATGATATCGCCGAACTCATTTTTCACGACATATGCCGAAGCCTCCTGTTGTCGCTTCTTAAAATCCGCGTACAGACGGTCCACCCGCTCCGGATCAGGATTAGACGCAGACTTTTCTGTTTGATAAGCCTGATAGGCCTCTTCCAGTGCCGCTAACGCAATCTTTTCTGCATCATAATCCCTCGTCCCGATGTGAGGAGTTCCCTTAAAGGCCATATGTTCAAACATATGAGCCAGTCCCGTTTGCCCCATGATTTCCTGAGCCGATCCCACATTAACTCGTGTCATGAACGCAAAGACAGGGGCCACCGGACGTTCCACAATAATGAAGGTCCACCCGTTCTTCAACGTATGCCGGGTCACACGTTGCTCAAAGGAGGCCAGATCCTGACCAAACACCGTCCCCGCGCAGACGAACCACACCAGCCACACAATTCCGAGGCTTTTACTCCATCCCATCATTCGGTTACCCATTCCCATCAATCACCATCCTGGTTAAGCCAATAACTTCGTTCCGGCCATTACATGATCCTACCCACTCAATCGGAATTCTGGCAAGCAAGGCACAATTGGATGTGGAAACCACAGTAGTATCACACCTTCATCTGTTAAGGGGGAACGCAAATTTTGTCCTGAGCCTGACCGGAAAGGAAACGTTTTCTAAGCTACTCATCAGAAAAAGTTGTGAACAATTAAACGGCCGACTGTACAATGGAGATACCTGTGCACAACCAAGAAGTAAGAATGCTCCTGGCGTACTCACTCAACGCCTCTATTTAACAGCGATTACCGATAAGGGCTCTTGCCTCATCTCCATCCCAAGCCCGGATTCTTCCCATGGCCGCAAGACCGATCCCTGATACGCATACCCGCCTTGTACCGGATCTATGGATAAGAGAAGCGGCATGTCCAGGTCCAAAAATTCAAATCCTCCGAGACCTAAGGCCAAACTGAAGGAACACCCCATGGCCACCCGGCTTTCGACCATTCCGCCGATCATCAATGGGAGAGCGTACGATTTAGCCAAATGAGCAATCTCTACTGATTCCACTACGCCGCATTTGGTGATCTTAATATTCATCACGTCCACGGCCTTTTCTCGAATTAACAGTTCCGCGTCTTGAAGAGATCGAACTGATTCATCCGCCGCGATCGGAAAAGGACTATGCCGGCGAACAGAGGCCAGACCTTGCCGGTTATCCCGATGGACGGGCTGCTCGAGCAACAATACAGGAATGACCAATCGACGTAGCGACTCGATGAACTGCAGAGCCTCGGAGACGGTAAACCCCTGATTGGCATCAACCACAAATGAGGCCTCAGGGAAAGCCCGATACACGGCCTCAATCCTTCGAATGTCGGCATCAACATCCTGTCCCACCTTTACTTTAAACACCCTGAACCCTTGACTAAACCACTCTTTGGCTTTGCACACGACCTGTTCGGTTTCTCCAATAGGCAAAGTAATATCGGTTTCGCGAATCCGAACATCCGCTCCACCCCACAAGGCCCACATGGGAACCTTCATCTCGCGACACAGGGCATCAAGTACGGCGGTTTCCAGGCCGCATCGAACCGAAGGCATCTCTCGGGATACCTCGGCCAATTGATGGGCCAGCTTCCGCCAATTCCAAACCGATTGTCCAAGGATACACTGGGCGGCAGCAGGAAATGCGGCCAGGCAGGCAGCCTGGTCTTCGCCGGATACATCCGGGAACGGAGCCATCTCCCCATACCCGCACGTCCCACTCTTGAGGGTCAATCTGATGAAAATATTATGTGCGACCGACATGGAACCTGAAGCCACCACGAACGGTGCATGAAGCGGCAATTGAACCGGCCAGGCTTCAATAATCGCAATACCAAGTGCTTCGGACTGGATCATGGGTGAAAGAATAGACCGCCAACAAAATGTTTGAAGAACAATAGGGACGAGGGAATTCTGCAATCCCGTGGGGCGATAATCAAGCACACCATCCCTCCCACTTCGTAGATAGGCAAGAAACCTGACCTGCGTAAAAACTTAGAAAAAAGCTTTCTGTCGTGGAATAGGGCAACCAATCCGATGATGCCGGACCGGGAACTTCCGGCAGGATGGGCAATACAATTGGATGGTACGCCCAATAATGATATTGGTGTGTTACTGATTTCCAAACAACCCCTTAAACATCTCCAAGGCTTTTTGGGTTTCAGGCGGAAGGTTTTCTAAATTCTTCCCTGGCATAGAAGTAACGTCGCTTGAGTTTACCGAATCGGCAATGCCGGAGCAGACAATTTCTCCATTGATTTTTTGGCAGACGTTGTCGACTTTTTCAGAAGGTGTCGGATTCCTCACGGGAGAACCACTCAATGGTGACCCCGACATGCCGGACTCAAGAACATAGCCGTCCGGTGGGCCAAAAGCCACCGTCATCTTTTTAGTTTCTAGATACCGCTGTTCACTGAAGGTCGTGCTTCCATCCTGGCTTTTCGTAATGGTGATAATCGGGAATCCCTCAATTTTCTTGTGTTGTTCCAGCAACCCGTTCCCAAATGGAAGTCCCGTTGCCCACTCCTTCATGTAATCAATCCAGGCATGATAGAGTTCCCTGCTTCGCTTGCCGCCGGGAATATCGTCCCATGCCGCGGCGCACATGTGCCGAACATCAAAAACCTCTAAAGTATACCATTCACAAGGGATTCCCCCTTGTTGACCGGTTTTCCCGGTTTTCGTGACTTTCAGGGAGATTCCCGCAGAACTTCCGGAAAATTGCGTGTTCAATGCGTGCTCCAATCGAGTGCGTTCTTCAGGAGAAAGCTCCTTATTTTCCAATGCCTTTTCTAGACTAATCCGTTGTTGCTCCCGAACGGATTGCATGACTTGCCCCAGGGCATTGCTCATTTCCTTATCCTGAGTGGAGTCCGGCTGGACTCCCAATTTCTGCATCATCTTTTGGCTGGACTGTTTCAGAGCCTCCATCTGTTGTTTGGTGATGCGATGGTAGGTTTTATTCTGATGCCTGACATATATCATCTCCTGGCGGTCCAGAAATATCTGCATATCATTTTGGCTGTCTGGCGGTTTGGAAGACGTTGGTTGGCCTTCTAACTTGTCCGGGGCCACATTAAAGCGCATCCAATCTTTTGGTATGGCAATATTGATGGACCCCTCTTCCGATGAGCCATCGGGATAGGTCGTTTGAAAAAGGTGGACATGGGAGGTCGTGGTTTCTTCAGCCCACGCCAGAGCGGGAAATACACCAACCAACAACCCGAAGACAATGATGAGTTTCATTTTTGATATTTCCTTTTAAGGCAGCCGGAATTACACAGGAAACAAAGGTTCTAAGTGAAAACGAAACAAAAAATTTCCATTGACAGACTGCTTGCCACCTTCGTGGGTAGAGACGGTCAAAAAATCCTATTCTGCCGGTCTCAAATCTGATGGTGGATCATTACCAAAAAATTGGGGAAAGCAGAAACTCCACCTTCCCCGTTGGATGATTACGCAACTGACACACGGCATGAGACTACAGGAGACCACCCAACGATTTGGCCAATCCTTGCACCAAAGGATCCTTGGTTTCTTCCCATTCTAGATTTACTTGTTCGGCTGTCGAGGCCACACGGGCTTGATGAATCTTTTTCCCCTTGCTGGTTTTCTCGGTTAATTGCAAATCGGTCATGACGGCAAACGATACATCCTTGGTTAAGGAGCCCGTGACCAATTCCGTCGCCCCTGCCAAAAAACCCCCAATGCCTGCACCAAGGGCCGCGGAACGACCCGTTCCACCCAATCCATAGCCGACAGCTCCACCGACGGCTCCCCCGCCCCAGGCGGATCCATACCCAGCATGGACTGCTGTCCTTAAGGCGGCAGGATCGGCTTCGCCCACATACAAGACATTAATCTGATAAATATAGGCGGCTGCCTTGGCATTATCTACGATTGTGTATCCCCTGCTTTCAATGGCCTTTCGGACAGGGGTATCAAAATCAATTTCTTTATCTGAGGTGTTTTTGATTTCCAAAAATGCACTTTTTTCAATTTGATTATCCAAATCCAAAAAAATAGATTTCGACATCTTGGTCTGGACCTTTAGATCTTTCTTCTCCAGGGCAACCTGAGTCGCCGAGCAGCCTAATCCCACAAGCATCACACTTCCAGCTGCCATGAGCACGATTGTTCGAATGCCAGGGACCCGTCCCATCATGAGTTTCTCCTTTTTACTCGTAGGATTTTTTGAGGAAACGAGCGGGATTATGCCACATCCCTAGCACGTATTGAACCCCTCGAAAGCCTATTTTTTACGGTTAAATTGTGCGAATGACCCATCCAGTTGGTCGCTCATGTGTGTTTGGTAATAGGAAGGAGGGTTCTTTTCAATCAACCATACCGATCATTATCCCACGGAAGCGCGGTATTGGAATATCCGCGCACTTCCCAAAACCCTTTGTGATCGCGATCGGAGAACGTAATTTTTTTCACCCACTTTGCCCCTTTCCATCCATAGAGTTTGGGAATGAGTACGCGTACCGGACCGCCGTGATCTCTGGTCAATGGCCTTCCATTCCAATGAGTGGCGAGAAGCACATCATCATCGTTGCAAACCCCAAGGGTGACATTGGTCGTATACTCATCAAACGCTTCGAATAACACAAATTTCGCCTCCGGCAAGGGACGAACCAATTCCAGCAGATGCTGAAATTTCACACCTCTCCATTCATTATCCAACATGGACCAGGACGTCACACAGTGAAAGTCGGCAGTGATCTGCACCTGAGGCTGCCGTTCAAAGGTTTCCCAATCCCATGTCAATGGATTGGCTACGCACCCGTCAATACTTAAGGCCCATTCAGCCAGCACGATATCCGGCTTACAGCCCAAATCCAGGACCGGAAAATTATTCACCACATGCTGCCCGGGTGGAACCCGTTCATCCTGAGGTTCATCCACCTCTCGACAGGAGAACTCCCGTCGATGTTGGGCAACCTGTTGCTTCCCTTTTACTATCCGTTCGTTGGGTTCCATCTTGGGCCTTTCCATCTCCGTCCAAAGAGAGACGTCTTGAGGACATTAAAAATGCTTCTCCTGATCAAACACTCACCTCCGTATACCAATCGACGCATTATATCGTGGTAGCCAGTTCGGAAATAGTCAAAGAAGCCAAACCAAACACCCTCTTGTTCTCATTCACTTCAACATTCAAGAGTTTCTGAGGACGAGTCCAGCCGTCAGCGGAATAAAGCTGCAGGATATGTGTTTATCTCATAGCCAAGCCATTTATTTTTCTGATAAATTACAACATTCGTCCACCAACAGTCTGGAAGCGTCCGGTTATTCCCCCCTTTTTACCGCCCTCTTTTCCAGCCAACTGTTATATCAGCAATAATTTTTGCGGAGGATCAGTCTCATGGCACTGCATGTATTAGCCCGGATTGTATGTTGCTCCTTGCTGGTGGCCTCAGCGATGACCACGTCTGCACAGGCAGAATCTCAAGAAGGAGGCTCACCCATGACCGTTTCTGAAGGAAAATCCATCTCAATGGAGTACACATTGACCTTGGAAAACAAAGAGGTGCTCGACTCTAACGTGGGAGGGGAACCTCTGACATTTACTCAGGGATCCCACCAAATCATTCCTGGACTGGAAACGGCCCTGGATGGAATGAAAGCGGGAGACCGCAAGCAAGTGACTGTCGCCCCGAAAGAGGGGTATGGTGAAATCAACCCTCAAGCGTTTCAAGAAGTTCCCATTGACCAAATTCCACCTGATGCACGAAAGGTCGGGGTCCAATTACAAGGGAAGGACGGACAAGGCCGTGTCGTACACCCGACCGTAACGGAAATAAAAGAAGAAGTGGTCGTCTTAGACTTCAATCACCCCTTAGCGGGAAAAACGCTTTACTTTGACATCAAAATATTGGACGTCAAAACAGCCACTGCTCCCTAAAGTCGGGCGAATTATCGCATACAAGAACCCCGCCGGAATTGGCAGGGTTCTTGTATCCCCGGTCTATCATCACTTCACTTCTTGCAGAAAAATGAAAAGAGAGCCCCTTCAATAATACCCTCCTTTGGCGGGTGTCATTCCATTAATTTCTTTTAAATGCGTCACCGCAGACTTGGCATGACCGGTTGCCACATCAGCATGCCCGGCTTGGCCATGTGTAATAGCCTCCCCTAATTCGGCAATGGCCGCATCAAGGTGAGGATTCGTCATGTCCTTTTTCGCAGCCTGCGCATGTTGAAGGGAAGCTTCCGCGTGGGATACGACCGCATCGGCATGCCCCATGCCGCCATGATCGACGGCTTCCTGTGCATGCGCGACGGCTTCCGCCACATGTGGATTGGTATTTCCGGTTGAATGAGCGCAAGCCGCAACGAGTCCCAGGCACAACAAGCCGACACTCAGTCGAGTGATCACATCAAAATTACTGAATATAGAGAAAATAGTTTAACTCCATTGTAATTGGGAAAACCTAAGATTTCCTCAGAACTCTATCTTCTCCGGTTTTCTTTCTCAATTATTTGCTGAAGGTTACCATTAAGTAAATCAGCTATTTTTTCCGCTATCTGGAGGTTGACTTCATCATAGACATGCGTACCATCATAAAAGGCTTCCTCTGGAAGTAAGGAAGACAGATCAGAGACACTAATGTCCTGGTGCTCATTCGCAAATCTACGAATAGTATTTCTAAATTCCTCATATACTAAATAATTGGCGTACAAATATGTTTCCAAGTCTGTTATTTGAGTTTTTATTTCCAGTCCTTCCGAAAAATGATCATATAGAGAAGCTGGTTGTAATATAAAGGCTGGTGTTATTTTGTACGCATCACAAATTCGACGAATTTTTTCCCAATTATCCATATGTGCTTCGGCATATCTTCGACGCATGCCTTGATCATTTATCAGCATCCTGGGATCAACTCTATCCAGGATTTTGGCTTCACCAAACTTGTTTGGCCATAACCAGTTGAGAAATGCACTCCTGCCCAAGACCGCTTCCCAAAGTGAGTCTCTCTTTCCTGTCACATATTGCTCCCATGCAATTTCTTTGACTCGATAATTGTATGGAAAATTTGGTCTTTCTTCATAATAGAGCATCTGACCGGTATCATTAATTCCATCGTAAGTCACGAGCATATCCAGGTCATAATCAATCAGAGTGGTGATCAAAAAAATGAGTTCCTGCCGTGAAATCGCGGAGATAATTC
>JAUIKP010000486.1 GCA_030430725.1 Nitrospiria bacterium | reverse complement strand
GATCGGTTGTCTTGATCGTGACGCCGGGTTCAAGGCGGATGTTGGCGGGCGCGTGGCCATCCTGGAAAAAACGCCAGCCCCCCGCCTCGAGCAGCTTGTTGATCTTGATCCGAGCTGTGGCTTCCTTGGCGGACATTCCGGTTTCTGTCTCAGAGGAGCCGGTCAAGCCGTCTCACGTGAATCGATTCTCGGAATGGGGGGATTGTCGGCGGCATATGCATAGGAAATTAGACACCATCCCTAATAATGTCAACCATTTTTCTCATCCCAGAACTAAAATAAGGAAGAGGAAATCTGGTTGTGTCACTGTAACCGGAGCTAGAGTTGGAACTTGCTGGAAAGGCCTTATTGGCTTACACTTGTTGGAATGCAGAATAATCCAAATTTCACTTCATCTCCTACTCTCAAAATTTTACCGGCCTATACGGGGTTGAATACTGTTGAGGCGATTCTTCAAGTCCCCAGGGCCAGACGATTGCTTTGGCTGGAAATTCTCTTTAACGATCAACTTGACCTCCAGTCGTGGCAGAATCACCCTGATGTTCAGGACGCCTATCAGAAAGCTTGCCAGTGGTTCACCACGTATCGGAGTTTGATTCAATCCGTGTTGCCCCTGGTGTCGCTACCGCTCGACAATGGAAAAATTGACCAGCGAGACTATCGGACGTTTGCGGAGGCGTTGCAATTTGTCAGCAATCAATCTTGAGTCTCTCAAAGCGTTACTTAAGGAATACGTCACTCACGAACCACATTCAATTGACCTGATCTTAGTTGGTGGGCTCGCTCTTCAGGCCTATGGGGTTCATGAACGTGTTACCGTCGATGTTGATGGTGAATTGGTGGGAGATCTTGAGTCTCTTTTGGAATTCCTCCGAGCCCGTCAGGTGCCGGCTGATCTTGGGGAAAACATATCCGGCTGGTCCGTGGTGGCGATGGCTCCAGGATATCGCGACCGGACTTCGGTATGGCATGAGGACGGGAGCCTTCGGATCAGACTCCTTCATCCGGTTGATTTTGTGATTGCCAAACTGCGTCGGGGAACGGAACAAGATTTGGATGATGCTCAAGAAGTGGTGAATCGGTTTCACCTTTCATTTGCCGACATTCAAGTCGCGGCAGACTCCGCCATACAGGCTTCTCCTAAAGACACCGCCTTGTTGACCTTTCGGAAGATTGTCCAAGTCTTTGGTCAACGAATCTCTGGATGCTGAAGGAGAAAAACCCGGTTTGATCAGGATCCAACGAAGAACAACCGGAATTCCGTGGCCGGGTTATGAAGAGGAAGGGGACGATTTGCTGCAGTGCTGTTCACGGAGGGCAAGGGCTTCGGGCATCCATTCTTGAAATTGTTTGATGCGGGTTCCATGGCTGGGGTGGGTGGACATGAATTCGGCCGGTTGCCTGCCTTGACTCATTTCTCCCATGCGCTCCCAGAGTTTTGGCGCTTCCGTGGGGTCGAAACAGGCCCGGGCGACAAACAGCAGGCCCATATAATCGGCTTCCGACTCGTGGTCGCGGGAAAAGGGGAGGAGGACGCCATATTGTGCGCCGACTCCCAATGCGCCCATGACCATTCTCTGCGTGTCGTAATCCATATCCCCGACGGCCACCGTGGCTGCTATGGTCCCTATCCGGACTAACTTTTGATGCGCCATGCGCTCGGCGCCATGACGCGCGATGGCATGGGTGATTTCATGGCCCATGACGACAGCTAATCCGTTTTGGTTTTCCGCAACCGGAATGAGTCCGGTATATACGGCGGTTTTCCCACCTGGTAAGGCAAAGGCATTGGCTTGTTGAGAGTCAATCACATTGAATTCCCATTCGAATCCGGGATCCACATCGGCTGCCGCATTGGCCAGCCGCCGCCCGATGGTTCGGACCAGATCCACGACCTGTCCTTCAGGAATGACCTCCGATTGACTGAGAATTTCCTGGTAGGACTGGAGCCCCAGGGCCATTTCCTGCTCATGAGTGATGTCCACCAATTGCGATCGGCCCGTGAGTGGAACAGTTTCTTGATTCGAAACGTAAAAATACACTCCGTATATCGCAAATAGGACGAGCGGGATGAGCCGCATTTTCCAACTCATGCGTGCACGGGGTTGTCCGCCTCTTCCCCTTCTTCTCCCAAAAAATCCGAATCTCATCGTCTGTTCTCCACGGGCTTCATCTATCCGGTATCGATAAGAAAATTTTGCGGTACAATATACATGAGGAGGCGATGAAAGCTTACTGCAAAAGAGCCAAAAGAGGCGAGCGTTGAGTATTCTGAGGTCGGCATGCGTGTCTTCTGCCGGATGGTCATATTGGAATGGGAGAGGCGATGAATATTGAGACATCCCAAGCCGCGGTCTCTCGGCGAAAGTTTAGTGGAAAACAGGTCATTCTTTTTGTCGGGCTTGCGGTGTTGGTCACGGCGTTGGGTGTCGGATGGTGGATGAACCAGTACGTGTATGCCACGATGTTTCAGCCGACCCGACTGGCTGAATCGGAGCAGCAGGTCTTGAATGCCAAAATGGCTCACTTGCTTCAGACGGCCGATGCCGCTTCTTCATCCCAACCTTCCCCGGCTACACCAGACGAGGCTCTTGAGCCAGCGCCGTATTCTGAAAAAGATGCGAGTCGGCAGATTCAGTTAACCGAGCGGGAAGTGAATGCCTTGATAGCCACCGATTCATATATGGCCAGGCATGTAGCGGTTGATATGGCGGACGATCTCCTCAGTGTCCAACTGGTAGTTCCGATTAATCACGAGATGCCCATCGTGGGTGGAAAAATGTTGAAACTGAATTTTGGTCTGGAGCTGAGTTATGCCGATGGGATGCCTGTGGTGGCGATGCGGGGTATCAGTCTCGGTGGCATTCCGCTTCCCAGTGCCTGGTGGGGAGATATTAAGAATACCAACCTGGTGGAGGAATATGGTGGCTCAGGCGGATTTTGGGATCAATTTTCGAAGGGTGTGGAAGATATGAAAATTCAGGATGGTCAATTA
>JAUIKP010000485.1 GCA_030430725.1 Nitrospiria bacterium | reverse complement strand
AATTTCTTCCTGTCGGAGAAGTGGGAGAAATCGCGATTCAGACACCCTCCGCCACTATCGGATATTTGGATGATCCCACGGCTTCTGAGGATCTCCTGCATGACGGGTGGCTTCATACGGGAGACCTCGGATATATTGACGAGCAGAATTATGTTTGGTTGGTCGGTCGAAAAAAACTGATTATTATCAGGCGGGGATCCAATATTGCTCCAATGGAGGTCGAGAATCTTATTGATGAACACCCCCTCGTTCATGCTTCCGTAGTGGTCGGTGTTCCTGATACACAGGATGGTCATGTGCCGGTGGCATGGGTGGTCCCCCGTTCACTTTCCGAAGTCCCATCCGAACGCAATCTGCAAGAGTATGTCTCCACCCGGTTAGCGAGTTATAAGAATCCGGTCCGTTATTTATTCCTTAATACATTTCCGCTCACGAGTACTGGAAAATTTGATCGCCATCAACTTGAAGAAATGGCTGTTATGGCCATACGAGGGGAGCCGTCTCTTGGAAGTGAGAGGGGAGGGCTGAGTTAGGGATACCCTTTTTGAGAAACAGCCAGTTCAATTTTTTGTCTGTAGGACACGTTTCATTATCCCAGACAAAATCTGTTATCTATTGCTTTAGGGGCGTCTCCTGCTTCCTACCGACTTGCGCCAACATTACTTCAAAAAACCTCAACCGGCAGAGCCTACACTCACATTGGAGTTTTCAATATGGGGCCAACCCTCTTCTGACCACAACAGTTGGTCTTACCAAACTACTTCCATCTCCTCCTTCACAGGTTCTTCTGCACACGAATTAATTTCCCCATCCCGTGAACTTTGAGCGGAGAGTGGCGACGGGAGGATTTTGAATTCCGCGCGAATGGCAGGGTGGTCGCTAAGAAGATCTTCGTACTTTTCATTAGGAGATTGCCTGCCCCGGTTAACAGGATGCCGGAAACGTTGATCTTCTTCTCCAGGGGCGATTAACTCAATCCTCGCTCCTTGACCTCCTCGATAGAAAATGTAGTCCACTCGATTTTTCCAGTAGCCATTGGGTTCCGGACGGGCCTTGCTGTCATTGAGCGCTAACTCATCAATGAGATAGGATTTTAAAATTTCGTAGTCTTTTCCTGAAGCCTCATTTCCCCCATGGTCATATTGTGAGTTGAAATCACCTCCCAAAATAAAGGCCCGGTCTTTCGATAATTTCTTGATACATTTTGCCAGGAATTTTATCTGTTTTTTGCGAACGGATCGGTCTTCCTCATCTCTTCCGGCATCCAGGTGGGTATTGTATACGTCAAATTCTGCGCCATTCGGAAGACGAACGGGCACTCGAAGAAGCCCCTTGGTCGACCAGCAATCATTTTTCCTAGTCAACCATCCTTCACAATCCGGAAGCGGGACCTGTGTGACTCCCCCTTCCGCCGCCTTATAGTAGGGTGAAGCTATGGTCAGCCCTGATCCATAGGGGACACGGAACGGAATGCCGGGACTATTAAACAACTGAAAACCAACATTGACGATTTTAATGGGAAGGGTGACCAGCCATAATGGGGCCAGCGCTATCCGTGGCCCGTTTCCCTGTTCGACGAGCTCATAGGTGAATTCATGGACAATTTGCCGGTGAAATTCAAAATCCTCTTGTAATAATATGAAATCATAATCCATGAGCAACCAGGCCATCAGGCCACTTCGAGTATCATCATTCCTCACATCAACCCCGACATACATGGAATTCAGGATCGGAGAAATTCCGTGAACATTGTAAGACAGAAACCGAATGGTACAGGGCACAGGTATCAATGATTCCAATTGTTCCGGCGCACATTCTTCTCGCGGTGTCAAATCCTCTGCCATGGAAATTTCGAAACCGAAATTCATCAGGATCATGCTCAGTAAGAAGACCCCTTTTATCAAGCGTTTTGGTATGGCCATTTTTTTCCTCTCCATTTCTATTCCCGAACTCGTATTCATCACGGCTTCCTTATCAGAGAAACCAGGGCATCTAATTCCAACCATTCAACCTCCCCTACTTTACTTCCCTCAATTTAAAAATCAAGTGTTCCTTACATGAAATTATCCCATTCTTCACCTATGGCTTTTCCGATGTTAATGGGACCCATACCCGTTGAACACTTTAAGGATGACGCTTTCACCAAAGTGGATGACCGCTGACCGGACTTCCTTCTTCATAGACCTCACCCAGCGTTCGGCATGGAAATTCAGGCGGACTGCGTGCGGGAAATTTGAAAAGGGTGACCCCATCAGCCTTCATGGGAGTGTTGAATAATAATAATTTCCAAGGCCATATTGACCCACAGGCACGTTGCATATTAGAGGCCTCGGGGCGGTTCAAAAAAGTTTGTCCAGCAAGGCCGCAGTCATTTTTGCGCGCAGAGCGTACTTCCAGTACGTGAGCACGGAAAAATGGCGAGAACGCCGCTGGCGGCTTTT
This sequence comes from Nitrospiria bacterium, assembly GCA_030430725.1. GTDB lineage: Bacteria > Nitrospirota > Nitrospiria > Nitrospirales > UBA8639 > Nitrospira_E. The sequence goes on along the minus strand of JAUIKP010000485.1, from coordinate 559 downwards.
TTCAACAGCCCCTTCATGGTCCCTTGAATGGTGGGGCAGAACCTGGTAACACTGACGCGGAGCAGAAGCTGACCGGGAATCAGGAAGCCACACTCTACCATGGTCGAATTGCCTCCCATTTGCGTCATCTTTAACCCATGGGGATGTCTAGTTATTCCGGCAATGTGTATCTTCCGACGCCCCACCTGGGAAAAAACAAGAGGGAAGAGGTCCCCAATCCACCCATGGTCCAGACTTCGCCGGTAAAGAAATCGGTCTCGACGAGGAGGTTTTGATGGGTACGAAATTATGCCGGGGTCAGAATTTCTCTCTGCTTCGGATAGGAACCAAGGTGCTGAACCTTACCCTCTTGGGGTTTTCTCTTTTTGGATGTGGTATGTACTACGAAATGGAGGGCGTCGCCACCCTTGCCGGTGTTGAGAAGGATTTGGACATGTGGTTGGGGAAAAGCAAGGAAGAGCAAATCCAAAAAATGGGTGATCCGGTGATGTGCATGCTGTGGGATGAACATGGAGAATTCTGCCATTGGGTGGATTCAGGAGATTCAACAGATGATTCT
>JAUIKP010000484.1 GCA_030430725.1 Nitrospiria bacterium | reverse complement strand
CAAATCGTTGGTAATAGTGCCTATGGTCTTGCGGGGAAAGTTGTTCGGGTTTCTTGGGTTCGATTCGGTCAAGCATGAAAAGACCTGGTCTGACGAAGACATCAGGCTCCTACAAATGGCCGGAGAAATATTCGTAAATGGGTTTGAACGACAACAGGTAGAGGAAAATTTGCGAAAAAGTGAAGCCGCTAAAGTTGAGGCCTTTCGTCAAAGTGATGCGCTTAAAACCGCGCTGCTGTCTTTGGTTTCCCACGAACTACGGACACCACTCACTGCCATCAAGGCATCCATAGCCGGGTTGATTGAACTTTCCAGACAGAACACGTCCGAGGTCCAGCAGGAATTTCTCCAAGGTATTAATCAGGAAATCGATTTTTTAAATGGATTGGTTGATAATCTTCTGGATATGTCAAAGGTTGAAGCGGGAACGCTGGTCCCTCATCGTGAGTGGCATTTATTGGAAGATTTGGTCGAAGGCGCAATCAGACGGGTGGAAATGTCATTGGATAGCCGATCTCTGCAGGTAAACCTCGGAGGGAAAATCGCTCCTGTTTTTGTGGATGGGATGGAAATTCAGCAAGTCCTGATCAACCTGTTAGATAACGCCATTAAATATTCTCCCCCAGGCTCCTTGGTCAGCATTGTTGGGCGAATGGCACCGAAGCAGGTGGAAGTAGAAATCTCCAATGAAGGAGAAGGAATTCCTCAGGAAGAATTAATTCGTATTTTCAGTCGATTTTACCGGCTTAAGGGTCCGCGGACACGGCTCATTCGTGGTACCGGTCTCGGATTGGCGATTTGTAAAGGTATGGTCGAAGCCCATGGTGGTCGAATTTGGGCCGAATCACAGAATCGAGTTGTGACAATTAGCTTTACGTTGCCGATCCCTGACGAACCCCCTATGATAACCTTTGACCATGAAGAGGAGTAGGCGGTCTCCCTATGGCTCTGGGATCTCGAATATTAGCCGTTGATGATGAGCGGCAGATACGTCGTTCCTTGCAGGTCAATCTTGAAACAAAAGGCTATGAGGTCATGACGGCTGAAACGGGAGAAGAGGCCCTTCAAATAATGAGCCACCGCCTTCCGGACCTGGCCCTCGTGGATTTACTGCTTCCCGGCATGGATGGCATCGAACTCACACGTCAGATACGTGAAATCTACCAGATTCCGATCATTATACTTTCCGCGATCGGGGAAGAAACGAAAAAAATTGAAGCTCTCGAAGTCGGGGCTGATGACTATGTGACCAAACCGTTTAGTATGGAAGAACTGACGGCGAGAATCCGCTCAGTCCTGCGACGGACGTCCTCAATTTATGGTACTGATCCCGTGTTCACATTTGGACAATTACAGGTTGACTTTGAGAGTCGTACTGTCTGCATGCGAAATAAGGTGGTGAAGTTGACCCCGACGGAATATGATCTGTTGAAGTACCTTATTCAGAATTCCGGAAAAGTTTTGACGCATGGAACCATTCTCCGGGCAATTTGGGGTGCGGGATATAGCGAGCAGGCTCAATATTTACGTGTCTTTATTGGCAATTTACGGAAAAAATTGGAAAAAAACACGGCACGACCTCAATATATTCTCACCGATCCTGGGGTCGGCTATCGATTTGCCACCGATTTTGTGGAAGAGGAGAATACCTCCTGACTGTGCGTCCTTATGTAAAATGTTCCTTGTCAATCATTATCCTTTGCCTGGCCACCTTTTGTACCCATCTTCTTTCCTCCTAGTTTTTCTCGAAATTTCCCAAGTTTCCCGGGCTTGACTGTTTCAGCACACCGCCCTCCAAAAACAGGTTATCCGGCCCAGAAATCCTCATACGGATTGATCCTATAGCGTATTGCGTCGCTCGAGGAGTGGTGAGCGGCGCAATCCGTTTTCACAGTATAGAGAATTCTTTTAGGCCCGATAGGGTCTTGATCTATGCGTGAATGAGAAAATGGCGCTGTCAGGAATCTTTATGAAATCTTTATTTGAACGGGTCACAAACCAAATAGATTCTTTATGGGTTTGGAAATTACCATCTTCATAAACATAACGACTGGTTCGAGGAAATAAGGAAACGGGAGGTGAAGAAATGAAAAATTCGAAATGGACACCAACCTCTCCTACTCTGACTGTGTTAGGAATCCTTCTTTTGCTCCCAATAATCTGTGACTCTGTATTGGCCTCCCCACAACCTTCAGATGTGAATGTCTCTATGGACTATTGGGCACCTTATTATCAGCCGGCTTTGGCCATTGTTCCCCATGGAGTCTCAATTCATGTTGTGAACCCTACTTCCTCACCGCACAGCGTCACACACGATGGTTGTCGAATAGGCGGACCTTGCGCATTTGATACGGGTGGTGTTCAACCAGGTCAGGAAATCACGATCCCTTCACTCCCCCCCGGTCGCTATCCGTATTATTGTGTGCTTCATCCCATCATGAAAGGGGAAATTATTGTCATTCCCCATCACGCAAGCATAAGTCATGGTGCGATACACGATCATCCATCGATCACTGATGTCAAGAAGTCTCAGTAAAGTCATGGTTGTGGTTCTGTGTTCCCTATTCATTCGTTTATTCAGACGGTGGATTTTCATAAACGAGTTAGTCTCTCCATCGACTGAATGCTAACTGCCCATGAAAGGCCAAAAACGCATTCTCATTGTCGACGATGATGCAGACGTTCTCTTGTTTCTGAGTGATCGTCTGAATGCCCTGGGTTTTGAGGTTCTCACTGCTGCTAATGGTAAGGAAGGGTTTGAGGTGCTTCAATATCACACCGTCAATGGAATGTTACTTGATTTATATATGCCTGTCATGGGAGGCGTTCTTATGCTGGAACAATTAAGGCAGTCTTCAAGACTTCCCCCGGTGATTGTCATGTCACCCATCGAACACCAATCCGAAATGCAGCTCGCCATCAGTAAGGGAGCGATAGATTATCTCATCAAACCGATCGCTGCAGGCGAATTGACTGATAAATGTCTGCGCCTCTTTCATTAG
>JAUIKP010000483.1 GCA_030430725.1 Nitrospiria bacterium | reverse complement strand
GAAAATCCCAAAATGGTAATGGAGTAAACTTCATCGCATCAAACGACATGCTATAAAAATTATTTGACCCCCCAAGGACATCCGTTCCGAAACTCGCCATGACACCGATCCGCGTCCCCCGCCTGGGGTCTAAATAATAATCACGCGAATCCCTGAATAAAGAGGCACGGAACCCAGTCGTGGATTGCGTGCCTTCCTGATCCTTAATGAGATCGTTGGCATCAGAATCCACATCATCAATCTTGATCTTCTCAGCTACCAGAGTAAAGGTACCCGTCAGGTATTCAGAAAAACCCCGACCAAACGTCAGATTTGCCCCCTGCTTTTTTTCAAGGTACGTCAAATAATTGGTTCGCGAGCTGAACAAATCTGCCTGGCCGGAGGTTAAGGTATCAAAAATAGCCGGATTTCGAAAGGTAATAGTTCCCAGAGTACGCCGTCCTCCTACCTGACCTCGAATCCTGGCTAAATATCCTCGCCCGAATAAATTTCCTTCGGTAATGTCCGCAATTAACGTAAATTGGTCCAACGTACTGAACCCCCCGCCAATGCTGAAGGAGCCAGTCGGTTTTTCCTTGACTTTGACATCTAAATCAACTTCACCTGGAGCAATTTGTTTGGGGAGAATCTCCACGGTTTCAAAAAAATTCAAATTATTAAGACGTTCGAAACTTCGTTTTATGGACGGCGAATCGATCATATCCCGTTCATCCACCCTTAATTCCCGCCGAATCACATTGTCTCGCGTCTTATTATTCCCGGTAATGCGGATATCTCGAATCCGGACCATTTCCCCTTCCTCAATGGCAAAACCAATACGAGTGCTTCGTGTGGGCGGATCAGGCTCTACCGACGGATTGGCCTCTGCAAACGCATACCCACGACTGCCATATAAATCTGTCAACCGGGTAATTTCATCACGGATTTTTGCACGCTGAAACACTTCACCAGGTTCAATGATCAGTCCTTCCCGCAATTCCGCATCAGAGAAGAGCGTATTTCCGGTATACTCTATTTGACTCACCACATAAGGCTCTCCTTCGACAATCGAAAACACCAGAGTAAAGGACTCCTTCTTCTCATCCAAATCCAATCGAGGCATCCCGACTTGAACATCTAAATAACCTTTATTGAGATACACTTCCTTAATCCGTTCGACATCATTGGGCAGCTCATCACGATGCAGAATGCCGGCATCCGAAAAAATTGACCAGGGCCAGGAATATTCCCGATTGGCCATAAAGGAGGTCAATTCCTTCTTCTGGATGACATTTCTGCCCTCAAAGACGATCGTGCGAATATGAGCTTGGCTCCCCTCTTCGATATAATAAGTCAATCGTACTTGATTGTTCCCGACCATATCAGTGATAGGAATAATTTGAACATGGTAAAAACCCTTGTCGTGATACAACGATCGAAAATTTTCTACAGAAACCTTTACCTGTTCTTTATCCAAAAACACCTGGTTTTTTACGGTATTTTTTTCGTTAAGCTTGTCATCTGACAACTCTTCATTTCCATCAAATACCACTTCGATCGTAAACGCCTTTTCCTTCACACGGAAGACCACCAGAACTCCATTCTCCTTGGTTTCCGTTGAGACTTCGACTTCTTCAAAAAATCCCATCTCATATATGAGCTGAATTTGTTCCCGAATGGACTCTTGGGTAAATGAATCTCCTGGCTTGATGGACAATCTCCCTAAAATAGCCAGATCTTCGATATGCTGATTTCCTTCAATTTCAATGGCCCCAATGTGGGATTGGGAGGATTGGGCCAACACTGACCCTTCAAACGAAAGTGTTTCAAATACAAGAAGGACGACAAAGAGAAAAAGGCTGACCGAGGGGAAATGAGAAATCCGGAAACGCTTCATTTTTCGCCCAAGACCCAGTGACCCTGGCAACACTAGATCCATGGAGCATCTCTGAAAGGATGAAAAAAACCAGAAGGGTGTATCACAGAAAAATTGTATGGTAAGGGACCGCAGAATTGCCCATTCAATATGGTCCCCAACGGTTAAACCTTAGAGATGCTGATGAAAATGGTGGGAAGCCTCAGAAATGAGAAGACAATCATCATGTTGGGATCAAGGTGCCAGATTATATTCGTGACAGGATACCTTGTAAAGGCAACATCTTAGGCATGGGTTCTTTTCAGAGACATCCCATCAAGGGAGCACGCATAAACCTTGACAACATTTTTCACCTTCTCCTAGTATCAAAATCAATAGAAAACATGAAGGTATTCTTAAACAACCAATAATGGAATGTCATTCAGAGGCCCGTTCCTAACGCCAGATAATCTTCGTCATTGGCTGTGCAAGCCAGGACCATCCTAACGCTCACAATGTGCCCGAAGATGTTCCTCGGCTGTCCGATGAAATTCTCTTACGCATGAACGGATTCAGAGAAACACGGCTCTCCATTTTTGCTAAATTTTTCACGAACCCATTCGTTTATCGTTTAAAATGAACCCGATGCCTGAAGACTATCCGGAGATTCCCACACCTTCCATTGAACAGATCCCAGAGGAATTACCACTCCTTCCAGTACGGGACATTGTCGTCTTTCCCTATATGGTGCTTCCCCTCTTTGTTGGGCGTGACATGTCCATTAAGGCCATTGAAGCGGCACTCTCCTCCAATCGCTTAATTTTTTTAACCACCCAAAAAAATCAAGACGTGGACGTACCGGAGAGTCAAGACCTCTATCAAATGGGCACGGTCGGGGTTATCATGCGCATGCTGAAACTTCCGGATGCCCGTATCAAAATACTCGTCCAGGGCCTCACAAAAGCCCGGGTTCAAGAATTCACCCAAACCAATCCATTTTTCTCCGCCCGCATCAAAACCTTGACCGAATCCCCCACAGCGCTTCCTACATTAGAGAAGGAAGCCATTGTTCGCTCCACCCGAGAGTCCTTGGAAAAAATTGTCGGATTAGGAAAAGTGTTGATGCCGGATGTACTGACCGTCATTGAAAATCTTGACGATCCTGGACGTCTGGCAG
>JAUIKP010000482.1 GCA_030430725.1 Nitrospiria bacterium | reverse complement strand
CTCAGCCGTTCCTTGAGGTACTGGACGGTTTCTCCGGAATAGTTCTCAATTTTGCCTGCATAGGTTTTCGAAAGAAGCGATTGAAACAATGTCGCAAATTCTTGATGTTCCGTCTCACCTCGTTTCCTCCAATGTGCGGCCAGTGACCGTTTGGCCATCTCCTCAAAATCAAAATGTCGTCCAATCGTTTCCTCCAATAATTGCCGGCGATGGGTCGCTTGATCCGGCATCTTGAGACCTTCATCGCTCACCAATCGGATGACTTCATCGATGGTGCCTCTGATTACGACGGTTGGAGATTCCACACCCAGGACCGAACTCGCCACATTGAATGCTGTCAAAATACATAGAGTTCCGAGAGAAATCCTTTTCACCATGGGACACATAGTGGTCACACTGAAACTTCTACACTTTGTCAACACGCACACCCTTTCTCCTGATGTTTAGTTCGTGAAACTCCCATTCATGTACTAAAAACTTGGAGCATTCAGTGGGCTATTTTTTCACCTCTTCATCAGCCGTCAGACACCTCCATGAATAACAATGCCAATTAGGGTAAAAATTTCCAGAGAATCAAAATGCAACTTTTATACCTTTCCTCACGCTTAACGGGGAAAAGGAAAAAAGTCTGTCATGCCGGACAGTATTCACCGGTCATCCCTGAAGTCTTCCTTGCCTATGAATCACTGCTGCCCACCGCCGGGGTGAGGAAAGAAAGAGATGGCCGATAAAGGCACGAGGCTTGCTTCAGCACATGTAGGAGCACTGATTCTGATTTCATGGTGATTACGGAAACAATGCATACGTTTCAATCATTACAAGACAGAGGCCAACATATGAAACAAGATCACGTAGAACGGTTAAAGGTAAAAATTTGTGGAAAAACAATTGTGTCTATTGAGCCGTCCAGATGGTCCGGGGAAGTCAAATCTCTCATGAAGAATCAAGAATTTTTATCCATCACCTTAAGTGACGGAACAGTTCTGGAGGTTGGGGGGTTGTATATTCGTAATGGAAGTCATACCTGATTTCGTCTCAAACCGTTTAAATTTTCATTCACCCCATCCGTGTGAAAGACTTTGTGGGTTATGAGTGAAAGAGTGAGGAGGAACACATGGGTCTTCATGCGGTTGCCACAGTCGGTCTCAGAACAATCCAACAAATCGCGACACTCCATAATTTCCGTTTTCATCACGATCAGAATGGATTGGCCATAACAACAGAACTTCTCACGTCCAGTTTACCGGGCGCGCCCGTTGTCGATCCTCACGGGCATTGCGTCGGGTTCATCAGCCAATTTGATGTGCTGGCCGTGCTGGAAGCGGGTCGGGATGTCAGCCAATTAACCGCAACGGAGATCATGGTGCCGGATCCTCTCGCTATTCCTTTTACCACCACATTGGCGGAAGCGGTCAAGATCATGAAAGACAATCATTTTCTGGTACTTCCAGTGGAGGAAAATGGTGTGGTGATAGGATGCCTGACCCGGCAGGATCTTTTACGGGCATGGGTGGGTTTGGGATTGGAGGAAAAAAACTAAGGGTCTGTTGAAAAAAGCCGCCAGCGGCGTTCTCGCCATTTTCCCGTGCTCACGTACTCCTTGTACACTCCGCGCGCAAAAATGGCTGTGGCCTTGCTGGACGGACTTTTTTGAACCGACCCGAGGCCTCTGACCTTCAAAGTCGCCTTGGGGGTTTTTGCCCATGGAGAACAGTATTATTCAACACTCCCACTAAGTGAAATTTGAGCATACGAAAAGTGTTGCAATTGGGGGCCATGGAAAAGGAAAGGAGTGTTGCAAGATGCAACAGCATCGTATTTCCATGTACTGGCTTCACTCGATGAAAAATGAACGAGGCCTTCTCAGTCTGGTCATACCCGTCATCAGTTGTGTCTGCATCATGTTATGGTTGGGAGAAGTCCGGGCTCAGCAGACCACTATGATCTCTGCGGGAGAAATAATTTATCGTCTGCATTGCCTCCGGTGTCATGGGAAGGCGGGCGACGGAAGGGGCCCCGATTCATCCGCATTAATCGTGCCTCCAAAAGATTTCCATTCTCCGGAATCCACCGCCAAAAGCGAGGTAGACCTTCGTGCGATTGTTATTTGGGGCTTGGTCTTCAGCCCCATGCATGGTTGGTGGGATCGATTGAGTTCAGAGGAGATTCGGGAGGTAATCGGCTATATCCGGCAATTAGCCCCCTATCAACCCGATATTTAAAATGAGAGGGGGACAACTGAAAATAGGAGGGCTCATGATGCCCCTCTACGATTACAAATGTCTCAAATGTGGCAAGGAATCCCTTCTAGCCCTCACGCTGAAAGAACATGAAACCGGGGTTGCAACATGTCCCGCATGCGGAAGCAAAGAACTTGAGCAACTGATCACAAGCTTTATTGCGAGAACCAGTTCGAAAAGTTGACGCCTTCAGAGACCGCTGGGTGCCGAGGCAAATCCTACGCCTGACAACATGGGGTGGGGGACTACAGGAATTTATTCACCTTCAATTGCTCAATCAATGGGGTTATTTTTTCTTATTCCCATTCTCCCCTTCTTTTTTTTCCATAGAAAAGATATGACATCCGAAAGGATCGAGACGGACGTACAATCCGTTTTGAATGAGGTCCTCTCGCCTACCCTCAAAGGATCGTTCGCTGAACTGGTCATACAGGATATAGTCGGCGAAATATTGGGGTTCAGGGCCAAACGCTTCGTTCAGGCGAATATATCCTTGGGCAACCATGGAACCCAGATTCACCACGACGAGTCTCCAATCCCGGTCGGTTGTCCATCGATATGCCACCACATTATTGAAAGAGTCATCGCCGGCAAAAGTCACGGGAAGTAGAGCCCACTGTCCATCGTGAAACACCTTATCATTGGTGATCGCCAGGATACGGTCGTAAAACGCAACGGTGGCTTCATCAGGGGGTTCACCCTGGTCACGACAGAGTTGAACCGGAATCCGGATGCGCTTTCCGGTGAGTTGTCCTTGATGATACAACCGCA
>JAUIKP010000481.1 GCA_030430725.1 Nitrospiria bacterium | reverse complement strand
TGGAATTCCGGAGGTATCTTTGACGTTCCCCGGCTAACAACTGAACTGGAGGAACTCGAGCGGGAAACCTCCCAACCGGATTTTTGGAATAATCCCCGTCAGGCCGCCAAAGCCGGACGACGTCAAACAGAGATCGAACGCCAACTTGCACGTCTTCAGCAACTCGACCAGCAACGGGATAACCTTCTCGCCATTCTTGATCTGATCGGCCAACAAGGGGATCCGGAATTAGAAGCCGAGTGGAGCAAAGGCATCAAAGACATTGAGGCCACGCTGGAGGCCTGGCGACTGGAACAATTATTATCGGGCGAACATGACCAGAACAATGCCATTCTCAGCATTAATCCTGGAGCAGGCGGAACCGAATCCCAGGACTGGGCACAGATGCTTATGCGCATGTATATCCGATGGGCTCAGGAACGGGGGTACAAAGTGGAAACCATTGATCTGCAACCCGGGGATGAAGCCGGGATCAAAAGCGTGACCCTGGGCATTGCCGGTCCATTGGCCTATGGATACCTGCACTCTGAGGCGGGAGTGCACCGTCTGGTTCGCATCTCCCCGTTTGACGCCAACAAGCGTCGACATACCTCGTTCGCCGCAGTAGGGGTTTATCCGGAATTGGACGACGACATTGACATTGTGGTTGATGATAAGGATTTAAAAGTCGATACCTTTCGCGCGGGTGGCGCAGGCGGGCAAAATGTGAACAAGGTGGAAACCGCTATTCGCATGACCCATCTTCCCACGGGAATCGTGGTGCAATGCCAAAATGAACGGTCGCAACTGCAAAACCGGATCGGCGCCATGCGGGTGTTAAAAGCGAAGCTGTATGAACGGGAACAGCAAAAGAAAGACGCTGAATTTCAAAATATTGTTGGGGAAAAGAAAGATATCGCCTGGGGGAGCCAAATTCGCTCGTATGTGTTCCAACCGTATCAAATGGTTAAAGATCACCGGACCAACTACGAGTCCGGCAATGTCGCCGCGGTTATGGATGGAGCGCTGGACCCTTTTATTGAAGCGTATTTAACCATGAAGGCCTCGAAGGCGTCACACATGCCGGCCAATTGACACGCATCCACACTCGATACCCGGCCTTCATGATTGATCACCCTCAGATTCGTGTTCCATGTGTGGACCAGACGACCATCGAGATATTCACCTCTATGAACCGGTAGAGTCATGTAAGTTATGGAAGAATTGAACGAACAACAACAACAACGGTTGGAAAAACTCCATGCGCTTCAGGATGGAGGTCTCCATCCCTTTGGTACACGTTTTTCCACCACCCACACGCTTGAGAACATTCTTCAATCGTATACGGACTCGACCAAAGAAGTGCTTGAAGGCACATCGATTTCGTGTACGGTGGCCGGACGCATTGTGGCCATGCGGCGTTTTGGAAAGGCCACGTTCGCGGCCCTACAGGAAGCAGGCCATCGTCTCCAGGTCTACCTCAAGAAAGATCTGCTTGGGGATCAGTCCTACGAACTTTCGCAGTCATTTGATTTAGGGGATTGGATTGGAGTCGAAGGGAAGTTATTTCGCACCAAAACCGACGAACTTACGGTAGAAGTCCATCGCCTCACCTTTCTCACGAAGGGGTTACGACCTCTTCCGGAAAAATGGCACGGACTCACCGACATCGAAACCCGGTATCGGCAACGTTATGTGGATTTAATTGCCAATCCATCGGTACACCAGGTATTCCGCACACGCAGTCGAATCATTAATATCATTCGCTCGTTTCTCACGGAACGAGAATACCTTGAAGTGGAAACGCCGATGATGCATTCCATCCCTGGAGGAGCCACGGCACGCCCGTTTGTGACCCATCACAACACGCTCGACGTAGACTTATATTTGCGCGTCGCACCGGAATTATACCTCAAGCGCCTCATTGTCGGGGGATTTCGGCGCGTCTTTGAAATCAACCGCAATTTCCGTAATGAAGGCATTTCCACCATTCACAATCCTGAATTCACCATGTTGGAATTTTATCAGGCCTATGCGGATTATCATGATCTGATGGACCTGACTGAACAGTTGTTTCACACCTTGAGCCTGGAAATAACCGGTGGCTCAACGGTGGTTTATCAGGGCCAAAGCATTTCTCTGGCGCCACCCTGGCGCCGGGTGCCGTATTTGGACTCAATTATAGAGGTCAACCAGTTGAATCCTGAAGTCTTGTCGGATCAGAAGATTGCTGCGGACGCGGCAAAGCGGTTAGGCGTGGATTGTGCGCCCCAAGCCAGCCATATCGACATCCTCATCAACCTCTTTGAAACCACAGTCGAGCCAACATTGACGCAACCAACCTTTATCACCGATTTCCCTCTCGACATTTCCCCGTTGGCCAAGAAAAAAGAAGCCAACCCGGCCCTGACAGACCGATTCGAACTCTTTATCGGTGGACGGGAATTAGCGAATGGATTTTCGGAGCTAAACGATCCATTGGACCAACGACAACGCTTTGAGGCCCAAGTGGCATTGCGGGAGGCTGGAGACGACGAAGCCCATTACCTGGATGAGGACTTTATTCGAGCCCTCGAATATGGCATGCCTCCCACAGCAGGAGAAGGGATTGGGATTGATCGACTCGTCATGCTACTTACCAATCAGGCCTCGATCCGCGATGTCATTCTTTTTCCCCAACTTCGACCGGATCGGCCTTTGTGACCCTCCCGTACGAGATATTAGTCGGGCTGCGGTATCTTCGGGCCAAGCGTCGGCAACGAACGATTTCACTGAACACGTTTATCTCCATCACCGGGATCACGCTTGGTGTCGCAGCGCTCATCGGCACACTTGGCATCATGACCGGCTTTAAGGAGGACCTCCAGTCGAAAATCCTTGGCACAACCGCGCATGTAATCGTCCAAGAACGTGGCAGCAATGACATGAAAGGCTATGCGGACCTGGTCGATCAAATTGAAGGCGTTCCCGATGTGATAGCCGCTGCCCCGTTTATTTTCAAACAGGTGCTCGTCACCTCCAAAACAGCTGTC
>JAUIKP010000018.1 GCA_030430725.1 Nitrospiria bacterium | reverse complement strand
TTCGGGAAAACTGGTTCCGATAGTATGGAATAACGGCAAGGTTTATTTCTTCCAGGGAAGTGAGTATGCCCGCTACGACATCGCCCAGGACAGGGCGGACAGTGATGATGGAGGAGGCAACCCTTACCCTCGCCCTATCCAGAACATCTGGCCTGGACTCTTTCCGTCGAACATGGACGCAGCAGTCTTCTGGCCTGCGCCGCCTCCGGGCGGTACAGAAAACAAGACGGTCGCCTATTTCTTCAAAGGCCATCAGTTCATGAGGTATGACGTCGACGCTGATCGGGCTGATGCGGCGGATGGTGCCGGCCGTGCCTACCCACAGCCGATCTCGTTGAAGTGGCCTGGGATCTGGACAGATCGGGTGGATGCCGTTGTGGTTTGGCCTGTTCCGAGAAACGGCAGGACCGTCGCGTACTTTTTCCGGGATGATCAGTACATCCGCTTTGATGTGAAGAGGCATCGGGCTGACCCGGGCTACCCGAAGCCCATTGCCGGCAATTGGCCAAATTTCAAGTTTCCAGGTGGAATCGACGGGGCGGTGGCCTGGCCGACGATGATCGAGGGAAAGTCGGTTGTCTATTTTTTTAAGGGTAATCAGTATATGCGGTATGACGTTATTGCTGACCGTGCCGACGACCAAACGGGGGGAGGGCTCGGCTATCCTGCGCCTGTTGCCGGAAATTGGCCGGGCCTTCTCCAAACCACACCGGGAGGGACCGATGCCCTTGCAGCTTTCGCACAGGAGTGCGATCGGGCCATCGGCGTGTCTGTTCCCGATTTCGATGTCGATAGCCCGTTGGGGACAACGGTTCCAACCGATCATCTCACTCCGGCTAGCGCGACCTATCCGGACGGCATCTGTGATCGTCCGAATGTGCTCAATGGAAAATGCGATCGTGGCAGCCGTTTTCGGGTACTGGTCAATACGCCAGACGCATACGTAGTGGCGCATGCCCGAAAGATGGGCCTCCCCCAAGGACAGTATGGCGACGTGGCAATCATCCAGCACAATACGGTCAATGGCAAAACGTGTTTCTACCAGGGAGCCCTGGAAGACTTTCACTTGAGCCATGATGGTAAGGTCAAGGCACCTTCCAAAGGGGTGGGCAATCCACCTTTCTGGATGACACCGTCACAAATTGTCAACAGCAAATTCCCCTGCGTTAGTTGTCATGACAATGGGCCAATCATCCGCTCCCCGTATCTCGCCCAGTTATCCGGCCCCAACCAGCTACCCGGTGCGGGTGATGTCACCTTCAACAGCGACCCCGAGCCCTATTCCTTTGTCGGCGCTGATTTCGCCCCGTGGAAAGCCTATAAGGTTGAGGTCAGCAACAATCAATGCAACGGCTGTCATCGCATGGGTGTTAACAATGTGAGTAACACCGGCATCGTCGGGAACAATGGCACGGCGCTTGATTTAGGTATCAAGGCCACAGCCCATTCACAAGATAGCAAGCACCCCCACTCAGCCACATCGCCGATATGGATGACGCCCGGGCAGGTCACCTTTGACCAAGGGACGGCTGATGCTGCACTGGCAATCAAGCAATGCGCCGAGCAGTTTCGTGCGGGAATGCCATTCCTGCCCGATTCACCAAGTTGTAAAATCACGCAGTTTACTACACCATAGAGGTCATATCGTTGAGGATCGAACGGAGAGTAAGAGTCGGCAATTGAGTAGATCAGTCAGGTTGAGAAACAGGTGAAGGTGAAAAGGATTTATGGTGATTTCTTTAAGCCCTATTTCACATCGCCCTCAAAAGAGAAAGAGAAGGTGCTTTAGCGTGTCGACATACGACGGAGGATGAGTTCTTTTTTCTTCTCCACGTATGATGTGGGCTCCCTCAGGTGCTCACACTCCCTCTGGCAACAAGGCCTGCTTTATGACGATCCATTGGGGAACCGGACGAGTGCCGTCCGAGCTATCAGCTTAGATCTCCGGATGTGACGTGTTCCAGTTCTGCGATTAGCGGTGGAAGGTCTTCTTGCGCCGTTTTCCAGAGAATATCCAGGTCGATGTCAAAATAGGCGTGAACCAACCGGTGGCGCATGCCGATCATGTCGTCCCATGGGATTCCGCAGGTTTGATCTCGAGTATCCGTTGTCACTTGATAGGCCGCCTCCCCAATAATTTCAATATCTTTGACCAAAGCCAACACCAATTGACGATCACTGTTTAAGTCAAAGCGGGTCCGGCCACGCACAAATTCAATGGCTTCGCGGGCGGCATCCAACATATGTCGAAACCGGATGAGGTCATCCTCCCTCATATTGGACCTCTGCTTCTTCCAGGATTCGCTGACGAAAATACCGGCTCAAGTCCTGAGGCGTGCGAAGATCAACCTTCCGTCCGCCCAGCAGCACTGAAAGCTCTCGTTCCATGCGCGCGATCCCGAAGAGGCCAGGGACCTGGTCGGGTTCAAACTCAACCAGCAGATCAATATCGCTTTCGGGACGAAAATCGGCACGGAGGGCTGAACCAAAAACAGCCAGCCGCCGGATACCATGCTCACGACAAAATGTTGCTATGGCGTCTTTGGGTATTGCAATTTCTGAATTCATTCCTCTACCTCCATAACTATCCAGCTTTCGATGTCCCGATTCGTCCACGCACTTGAACCCGATGCCAAGGAGCTTAGGCGGGCCATCCTTCCTATGCGAAATAGGACAGCCAAATTCTTCGTCAATTGAGTAGATAAGTCAAGTTGCGAAATAGGTGAAAGGGAAAAGAATGTATTGTGAGTTCCTTAAACCAAATTTCACAATCGCCTGCCCATTTGGCAGAGGGAGAAAAGGAGCTCGCTCACCGGGTGGACATGCGACGGAGGATCAATTCTTTTTTCTTTTCCACGTAGGATGTGGTCTCTGTGGGCTGATGCCGAAGCGGACTGGGAATGACCGCTGCCAATCGGGCGCCCTCATCCATAGAAAGCCGCGAGGCCGACTTGTGGAAATAGCGTTGGGCGGCGGCCTCAATGCCGAACACGCCTGGTCCCCATTCAATGATATTGAGGTAGAGTTCCAGGATACGTTTTTTACTCAAGGTCAATTCCAGCATCCAGGTGATGAGGAGTTCTCTGCCTTTGCGAATCGGATCACGGGAGGTCGAAAGGTATAAGTTCTTGGCCAATTGCTGGGTAATGGTTGAGCCCCCCCGAACAATCCGTCCTTTTTCCAAATTGGTTTCAATCGATTCCAGGACCTCATGCCAATCCACGCCGGCATGAGAATAAAAGGTCCCATCCTCGGATACCAGAATGGCCATGCGAACATGACGCGGGACGTTTGAAAGCGCAGTCCATCGGTAGTCGATTTTCAGCGTGGTGCCTCGAGCATGCGCTTCGTCGATGCGTTGCCGCATCAGCGCGGATTCTGTGGGATTCTCCGTGGGCAACCGGGCGATCGAAAGAAAGGGAAATGTGAAAATCTCAAATAACACATAAAAGCCGAGGAGCACCAATATCGTTTTGAACGGAATGATGCGAATCCACCTGAAACCTCGAACACGGGGCTTTCGGTGCGAGCCGATATTCCAGAGCGGTTTGGGGGAACGGGTTTTTGTCGCTTTTGCTCTTGCTCGCTTCATGCCGGTGTTCTTGACTGACCTTCACCTGTCCCAACGGATAGGCTATGATGCTTCCCTGATGAGATCACAGCACCAATGATGCCCGAAGTACGTATCAATTTTGCGAGACGGTTGTCCAATGATTTTTCGAGGCCGTGTGACCTCCTCTAATAGAAACTAGCGTGATGTAACATTAAGACCGCGAAGAGAATTGTGTCTTATGATGCCACGGCTCCACCCGGCGACAGATTCTTCGCCATAGGCCCGTGAAGACTCTGCTGGATTTGATCCGCATCTCCTGTTTGCTCAATATCTGAATATGAAAATCAACATTTTTAGCGCAGAGGAGTGAATGATGAATGCCATGATCCTCGAACAGGACGCCGATGTCGCGACGGGTCCTTTACGGGCTCGCGATATCCCCAAACCTGAGCCGGGTCCCGGACAAGTTCGGGTCAAGGTTCATGTCTGCGGAGTGTGCCGCACTGATCTGCACGTCGTCGAAGGGGAACTGCCCTCGTCTACCCGCCCTATTGTCCCTGGTCATGAAACCGTCGGCATCGTGGATCGAGTGGGGCAAGGCGTCAAACAGGTCAAAGAAGGTGATCGAGTGGGAATCGCCTGGCTCCAGGCAACCTGCGGGACCTGTGAGTTCTGCAAGGCCGGGCGGGAAAACCTGTGCGCACAAGCCACCTTCACCGGTTATCACGTCAACGGTGGGTATGCCGAATACGCACTGGTCTCTGAACAATTCGCCTACCCGATACCCTCCGTGTTTACTGACGAAGAAGCCGCCCCGCTGTTGTGTGCCGGGATCATCGGCTTTCGTGCTTTGCGTCGCAGTCAGGTCAAACCGGGACAGCGACTGGGCTTGTACGGATTCGGTGCCTCCGCCCATATCACGATTCAAATCGCACGGCATTGGGGTTGCGAAGTCTATGTGTGTTCCTTACGTGAGGAGCATCGCACACTGGCTCGTCAACTGGGAGCGGTGTGGGTCGGGACGGCCTCAGAAATGCCACCGGACACACTTCACGCCGCGATCATGTTTGCTCCGGCGGGTGAACTGGTGCCTCCGGCACTTCGGGCATTGGAAAAAGGGGGCACACTCGCCTTGGCCGGCATCTATATGACACCCATTCCATCTTTGGACTATACACTCGATCTGTTTCAGGAGCGGACACTCCAAAGCGTCACGGCCAACACCCACCAGGATGGATTGGACCTGTTGAAGGAGGCCGCCACCATTCCCATTCACACCCATACGGTTCCCTTTCAATTAGAGGAAGCCAATCTGGCACTCCAACAATTAAAGGCCGGGACCATCCAGGGCGCGGGAGTCCTCCATGTGCTGTAAAAGCCTAGGAGCCTGTCGGACTTAGGGGATCGAAAGCGAAACAGCGGCTGAGCGAGGCCAGAGTTTGCCGATTTCGCAGGCCCATAGTGGGACTATGGGCCAAGAAAGCGGTGAAATATGGACCGCTGAGACACTGTTGCAGCCGATTCTTCCTAAGTCCGACAGGCTCCTAACACCCTCGTTCAAAAAACAGTCCGCGATTGATATCGCCGATACTGACCATCCCCTTCAGTTTGCCGTTTTCCGCGACAGGGATTCTCCGGAAATTCTTCACTCCCATGTAGGAAGCGGCCTCTAATATCGGGGTGGAGGGGGAGACCGTCAAGGGATTCCGGCTCATCACTTCCTCAACCTTTTTTTTCAGGGCATCCGGATATGCTTCCTCCATTTCGGTGAAATCCCGGCTGTGCACATTGTCATGGATATAATCACCAAAATTTGGGAAAAGTGGTAATATGACGTCCCGAAGCGCCACCAACCCGATCAGATTTTCTTGTTGATCAATGACCGGGATGGCCCCGCAATGCCGACTCAACATTTTGATCACAACGGTTCGAACCGAGTCCTCCGGAAACGCCGTCAACACTCCTGTGGACATCACTTCACGAACAAGCATAACCACCTCCTGGGTTGAGGGTGATGGAGATTAAATACTCTACTCCCCTCAAATTGACATTGTCAGCTTAATATCCGGCCGCCAGGGAGTCCGGTTTGCGAGGATCGGATGCCCCATAGAACCCCTGCCGCCCCTTCAGAATGCTTTGAGCTCCACCCATGGTTTCCCCGATCGTGATGGTGTGACCCCATTGTTTAAGAAGGGTCAAGGTGTCAGGACTGACTCCGCGTTCCACCCGCACTTCATCGGGCATCCATTGATGATGGACACGGGGAGCTGCGGTGGCAGAGGCCAGGTTCATGTCATGGTCAATGACATTTAAAATAAGTTGAAGTGTCGTGGTGATGATGTGACTTCCTCCGGGGCTTCCGGTGGCCAGGAACGGCTGTTCGTTGTGTAAAACCAGGGTTGGAGTCATTGAGGAGAGAGGACGCTTCCCGGGTTCAATCGCATTGGCGGTCGATCCCATCAGGCCGTAGGCATTGGGCGTTCCGGGCTTTGCTACAAAATCATCCATTTCATTGTTCAACAGAATTCCGGTTCCCTCAGCGACAATGCCGCTGCCAAAGCTGAAATTGATGGTATAGGTGTTCGACACGACATTGCCGTCTTTATCCATGACCGAAAAGTGGGTGGTCTCCCGCCCCTCGTACGGCAAAGGGTTGGAGGACCGAATACTTGATGAAGGACGGGCCTTCTGCGGATCGATGGAAGCATGTAAATGTTCCGCATAGGCCTCGGAAATCAGACCTTGCACGGGCACCTCGACGAACTCAGGATCGCCCAGCCAACGGCTCCGGTCCGCATAAGCACGCTTCATACTCTCAACCAGCCAGTGAATCGTCCGGGCGCTATTGTGGCCGAAAATTTTTAATGGCTCATGTTCCAGGATGTTCAGCATTTGAATCAAATGAACGCCTCCGGAACTGGGCGGCGGCATCGACACGATGTCATACCCGCGATACGTTCCCCGCAGCGGTTGCCGCCAGACGGCACGATAGCGACCCAAGTCTTCTTTGGTCATCAATCCTCCGTGGGCACGCATCTCGGCGCTCACACGCTCCGCGATGGGACCGTCATAAAAAGCACCTGCCCCCTGTTCGGAAATTTGTTGAAGCGACCATGCCAGTTCGTTCTGGATCAATCGATCCCCGGACCGGTACATCGTCCCATCCGGCTGAAAAAAAATGCGGCGAGTAGAGGGCCACCGAGAAAGCTGGCCCGCATGCTCCTGTATCGCTGCGGCCAAATCAGAGGAGACGATGATCCCTTCCCTGGCAAGTTGGACTGCCGGAGCCAGCACGGCCTGCAGAGAAAGGGTGCCATATGTTTCAAGCGCTTCCACCAATCCCGCAACCGTGCCGGGAACACCGACAGCTTGATGGCTGTACCGAAGACGTGACTGGTCTACCGCGCCTTCCTCATCAATATACAGCTCCGGCCATGAGGCGGCAGGAGCGACTTCACGGTAATCGAGGGCCCTAGCGACAGACTTCTCTGCTATATAGATCAGCATAAACCCGCCACCCCCGAGATTCCCGGCCTGGGGTAGCGTAACAGCCAGCGCAAATCCTACTCCCACTGCGGCATCAATCGCATTGCCTCCGGCTTTTAGGATGTCCACACCTACCCGGGTCGCCATGGCCTCCTGACTGACGACCATTCCGTGTTCAGCATAGACGGGATGAAAGATTTCCTGGTGTGAAAAGATGGGCGTATCTTGTGCCAACCCATCATCCAACACACTCCCCGCCAAGACACAAGCACACACGATCCATGAAAGATATGCCCTGCTTATCAGTGCCCAATGAGACATATTGTTCATGTGGAGAACCCTGATCCTCATCACATCGGATAGCCCTTGATATCTTTCACAAAGCCAACAAAAAAATACGTGGAATGGTGGGATGTCTCCATGGATCTTTGAACCTTCAGATCTGTGGAGGAAACGGATCCCAGGATACCTTGAAAAGTTCTGAAAACAAAACCGGGACTTTCACCCACCCAGGCACCATTCCATCGCCGCCGAGACAATTTCAATTGTGCCCGTTTCTTGCTTCTCACATCATATTGAGGGAGTATTGAGTGAACAGCGAATAGATAAAGAGTCGTCATTCTTTTTCCTTTAGCTTCCGGTTTCAATAAGATCTGACCGTGATGACTATTGAAGAATCTTTTCTCGGCTTTCTCGTAGCCCTCGCGGCAGGAGCATTGATTGGGTTGGAACGTCAGCAGGATCTGAGCGTGGAGGGCAAAACCGGAATCGGCGGCGTACGGACCTTCCCCTTAATTGCCCTTGCCGGCGCCATGTCGGCATTTATCTCCCAGACCCTTGGCGTGTGGCCCATTATTGCCACTCTCCTGATTCTTGGCGTGCTCCTGGCCGTGGCATACGAGAAGGAATGGGGTCGGAAGGATCCACGGGGAATCATTACTCCGCTGGCAGCCTTGATCACATTTCTCCTGGGAGTTCTCGCCTTACTCCCTGCCCTCCCGCTTGATGCCCCCCATCGGTATCTTCTCATCGTCGGAAGCGCGGGGGTCGTCATGGCCTTGTTGTCGTTAAAAGAACGACTGCATCATGTTGTGCAACAGGTGTCCGATGATGATATCTATGCCACCGCCAAATTTGTCATTTTAGCCCTCGTCGTCCTGCCTCTCCTCCCCAACCGCACCTTCGGTCCCCTAAATGTCCTCAACCCCTTTCATACCGGCATCATGGTCGTTCTCATTGCGGGCATCAGTTTTTTGGGTTATCTCTGCACTCGCATCATCGGCTCCAATAAAGGCCTTGCCACGACAGGCATCGTGGGAGGCTTCATTTCATCCACCGCCGTCACCATCAGCATGGCCACACAAGCGGGGGAACATCCGCGTCTGGCCCTTCCGGGAGCGATGGCCATCCTCGGCGCATCCAGTACCATGTTTGCCAGAATGCTGGTGATCGTGAGCCTCCTGCAACCGGACCTGTTCCTGATGCTCCTTATGCCCTTGGGGGGCATGGCCGTCTGCGGGTATGTCATGAGTTTCCTCTTATATGGCCAAGCGCAACGCACACCCGCGGACGGTCCTGACGTCTCCCACCGCAATCCATTTGAATTACGTCCGGCGTTGGGATTTGGTGTATTGTATGCCGGAGTCCTATTCATCTCAAAAGCCGCTCAAACTTACCTGGGCGATCAGGGGTTGTATGCATCCAGTCTTTTGGCCGGCACCACTGACGTGGATGCCATCATGTTGTCAATCGTCCGGTTGAGGCAGGACGGGCTGCAGGCTTTGACAGCCGCCACGGCCATCACTCTTGCGGCCATGACCAACACGATCGTCAAGCTTTTGTTAGCAGGATGGTTCGGAGGAAAACCCCTCATGAAATATGTGGCACCTGGAATGATCGCCATTATGGTCACCGGTGGTCTCATCCTGACCGTCTTCGGGTTTACACACCCTTAACGATGTTGATTCGAAACGAATGACCATGAATCCTCATCCAGACAATCATACACCTACTCTTCTCAAAGTTCTCGTAGGCTCCCATGCCCATGGCTTGGCATCCGACGAGAGCGACCGGGATTACCGTCGGGTCTATGTCATTCCAACGGAGGAGATGTTCCAGTTGGGATTTAAATTGCCCGGCTCGCAGTGGACCAAAGGTGATGGTGATGAAACGGCTTGGGAGGTCGGACAATTTCTTCTGCTGGGGACCCAGGCCCATCCGCTTATTCTTGAGACGTTGCTGGCCCCCGTCATCACAGCTGATGCATGGGGAGAACAACTGCGCTCGCTGTTGCCGGCGCTTTGGTCGCCTCAAAAAGCCTTTGAGGCCTTTACCAACTATGCCAACAATCAACGCACCAAATTGCT
This sequence comes from Nitrospiria bacterium, assembly GCA_030430725.1. Lineage (GTDB taxonomy): Bacteria > Nitrospirota > Nitrospiria > Nitrospirales > UBA8639 > Nitrospira_E. The sequence continues at coordinate 7,080 of JAUIKP010000018.1, read as the reverse complement.
GGATAAGAAGGATGGACGTCCGGCAAAGTATGCAGCCGCCTATATCCGTGTTCTCTACAATCTGTGTGAATTGCTCAATTCAGGCCGCTTCCAGACCCGCATCGCCGACACGTCGGCAGGGGAACGACTGACTCACATCAAAAATGGACAATACCGGTTAGGAGATGTGATTGATTGGGGAGAGGAACTTACCACGCAGGCGCAGCAATTAATTCCCGTATGCCGGAATGAACCCGATTTACCACGTATTAATGAATTTCTGGTGGCCATTCGCCGGGCATTTCTGACCCCTTAGCCGGCGGTTGAAACGTATGCCCTAGCCAACGGAAATCTTTCAGCTTTTCATGACTTTCGACCATCCCTAATAAAAAGAGGGGATCAAATGATCCCCTCTTTCAATACCCCTATTCCTGACTCCAGCTTGATGGTGACATGGGCACTCGTCATACCGCCATTCACTTTTTGCTCTTATCAATGTTACCAGATTGCGTAGGGACAGTCTTCTGCACGTCATACACGATATTTGGTCGAGTTTCATTCATGGGGTTGATGGCATGAGCATCATGAAACGCTGCGGCTTGTTTCAATGACTCTTCAAGTGATGGTGGGCTCTCTCCCGGGTCATTCGCCGTCGGCAGGCCTAAAACGGGGTCTTTGAAATCACCCATGGGATAGCCCGGATGCTTCGGAAGTAGACCGGGATTTCCAAATGCCAGTGACCCGATCAACACCAGATTTATCACGACTGTTGCAACAACGATAAATTTTTTCATAATTGACATCCTCCTTTCTCTCTTGGCCGAAGCAGGAACAGAAGCGAGGGAAAAAATCAATTAAGGCCCGCAAATAAGCGGGCCTGAAAATCCGCGTTAAGCAGCAACCCGCTCATCACTGGGGAGAATGGTACGGGAGTGTCGGCAAGACCCATCCAGCTTCGATGAGCTTGGAGCATCTCCAACTAACAAAGCCGTGAGGGCTACGAGCACTCCCGCCGTTAGTCCCATAATGGCCAGCACGCCTTCAATAATACCACCCATAACATTCACCTCCTTTCATGGGAACATGTCAATCATTTCTTATGGTTGTTTTTTAAATAATCTCGGGTCCCAAAAAGTCAAGAGAGATAAAATAGTGCATTCTATGCCCTACCGGACTTGGTGGTCCTGACATCCCACCCCCGCCCAAAGACTTGACTTTGTTGAAAGATGAATTAGCTCTATATGTATAAGCTAGTGGTACTGAACACATAACAGATGGCCGTGCCTCAATATTTCACCGTGTGGTTATAACCGGCATGGCAGTTAAGAAACATCTTTCATGAAATTCGTTTAGACGAAAGGAGGACATGAATTATGGAACTCAAAAACCTTCTTACTCCATGGAATTGGTTCAAAAAAGAAGAAGAACACTCTCAATCAGCGCGAAGTCAAAACGTATCCAGGTCGATCGACCATCCTCTGGCTCGGTTCCATCGCGACCTCGACCAACTGTTTGACAACGTTTTCCAAGGATTCCCTCTATGGGCGGGAGGAAGGGAAAACGGGAGTCGGGAAAATGGTTTGATTCTACCTCAGGTGGATATTGGGGAAGGAGATAAAGAGTACATCATCACGTTGGAAGTGCCAGGCGTTGCTGAGAAGGACATTCATCTGACGCTCGCGGATGGCACCCTGATGATTCAAGGCGAAAAGCGATCTGAACAAGAAGACAGGAATAAACACTATCATCGGATCGAACGTTCGTACGGTTCGTTTCAACGGATGCTGTCTCTTCCAACGGATGCGGATGAAAATAATGTTGAGGCAAAATTTAAGAATGGCGTTTTGACCATCACGATCGCGAAAGATCCCGCCGCAAAACCGGCTGTACGAAAAATTGCTATAACGTAAGGCTTTCCACCCTGATTCAGTTTGTGGTCCGGCAGTGGGCAGAACTACACCCACTGCCGGACATCGCAAACAATGGTTTCCCCTGGTCATTCCTCTTCCGGCATCAACGGGCATTTTTGCACGATCCCCTCTTCAGATGTATGGCCCACTCGATGTCGTTCAGTGCCACCTGACATTTCAATGTCTCCCGTTTTTCCGTAATTCCAGAAGAAGTTTTTCCGTGTATTGCCGTAGGATTTACACGGCCAAAACTAGAAAGCATGGATTGAATTTTTCGATTCTAATTAAAAGTTTTTTCAATTTGTCTCTATGCATTTTAAGACTTATCTTGTCTTATGGGAAGAAAGACAACTGTGCGGTCGAACCAATGATGCAAGACAACGTAGCAGAGGAAATGACAGTGAACATTCAGATCTCTAACTCAAAGGAAGGAGGCCATACGATGAAGAACATGATGATGTTATTCGCAACATTGGTCTTCATGGTTGGAGCAGTGGGTAATACGTCTGCTGACACGACGAAACCTGCGTTTCAGGTTGAGCCGATAGAATTGTCAATCAATTCAGCCGAATTTCACCTGACCCAGGCCCAAAAACTCGAACAAGAGGTGGCAGACTTAGGAGCCAAAGTGAGGGAATTAACTCAAAAAGTCGCCAGGTATGAGAAGAAGCCCTACCTGGATACCAAGGGATTTCTAAGGGATAGTCTCAAGAGGATTATTGGGACAACTGTTCAAAAGGCAAGTTCCCTTCGGGAACAAGTGGCATGGCATCGTGAGGAAGCCTCACGGTTAGCGGCACAAGAAGACGTGCCTCAAGAGAGTGCCGCTGATTCGGAAGACACGACTACGATGAACGATACCTCTCGCTCACGCTCGCACAGTGAGAGTCCATCGTGAATCAACCGTGATGAAGTGAACAGTCTGAAAAGGGTTTATGAGCAAAAGACTTTCGTTACAAAGAGTATGGAAAACTGATTGAAAAAACCTGAGAAAGAGCTATTCATCAAACAGGAGCAGTTAAAATCATGAGGAAATCGAAAGGAGGATGAGCATGTTAGGAGAAGCAATCATCGCGATGCTGACGCTCATGTTTCTGATGTGGGGTGCCGCCATTTGGGCTTCCTTCAAGGAGGATATCGACCAAAAACCCGGCTCCCTTCATACAAAGAGAAAAGTGGCGTAATCGGATGAGAGAGGGAGCCGGACCTCATGTTGGGAGCGGAGCTTTTCTCTTGGAAGAAGTGGATAACGTCATCTCCACAAAAATAGTTTTTAGGGTTTGTCCGGCCCTCTCTCGTCATTCCCATATTTTCCAGCCAATCGAAAGGTTCTTTGTTTGGCGAATTCTGAAATTGCCAGCACTGACGGGTGCTTAATCCGTCGATCGACTGTATGCGCATAGAATCGTTGCTTGACGTGACCCGCCTTTCCCACGACCTCCACCTGGTATTGGCGACAAATTTCTGCCTTCATGATTGAGGAACCGGGGAAAATCCCCTTTCCTGCTTGTCCAAAGGCCTTTTGCATCGCACTATCGTCAAACTCTCCCACCAGGTGAGGATGAATATCATGAAGAGCAAACCAACTTTCTATATCTTGGCGAAGGACGGTATTGGCTTTGGGTAATAAGAACGGTGCTGAATTTAAGGACTTCGGATAGTCCGTTCGATAAACCTTGGCCAAATCTGACGTCGCAAAAAAACACACGCCGGACTCCCCAAGCAGATGATTGTAGGCGTGAACACGAAGGGTCGGGGGAATCGGGGTATCGGCCAGAACCACATCAAGTTTATGAATGACTAAATCCGCCAGGAGGCGATCAAGCTTTCCTTCTTCGCAAACAATCTGAGTCGGACGTTCTAACTTGAGAGCCGAGGCCAGGAGTTCATAGACCACCATTTTGGGCAGGGAGTCTATCACGCCCACCATGAGCCGAATCGGACGATCAGGCGGTTGCCCGCTCAGTGCCTGAGTCATCTCGCGACCCAGCGAGAAAATTTCATCGGCATAGCGAAACACCAGTCGACCGGCTTCCGTGAGAAGGAGGCGACGCGGCCGTCGAATAAAGAGTTGTTGCCCCAGTGACTCTTCCAATGCTTGCAGTTGGCTGCTGATCGTAGGCTGCGTGACGTGCAGTTCTTCGCAGGCCTCTTTGATGCTCCCCTTTCGAGCGACTTCCCAAAAATACAGAAGGTGGTGATAATTTAGCCAATCCATCGGTTCACGACCACTTTCTCAAGAATGGTTCAGGCAACATCACGCCTCTTTTCCACAGTTAATCCGTATGCTCTCTCGTCGCCACATCTGACCAGTGATAGGGATCCTCGCAATTTCTTCTACCAATTCACATTGGTACAAATATTTTCTCAGAATTCTCATAAGAGAGTATAGAAAGAACAAAGAAGCCGGAGCAAAAGATAATTTCAAGAAGGTGTTTCCCGTCAGACTCAGTCAATCCCATTGAATAGGAATTCATGCATTGCATGGGCGTTAGCTACCCATTTTTCTTTAAAATTTTTCGTCATCTCCATACGGAGCAAAATCAATGTGATGAGCCGGTGGATGAAATTTCCCTCCGCTCTGGTGTTGGATGAGGCAGAATACTTTTTCTATTTCAGCTGCAACTTCAGAGATCGCACAACGCACGTATTTGTCGGTGCTTGAGACCTCACATTTTTTCTCCGTGTAGAGCATCAGTCTTCAAATTTTGGACTTCGAGAAACTGGAAGCCTAACAACTGGTTTCGATAAATTCACCCGTCTGAGCCATTGAGCGCCATTTCCATGAAACATCCTCATACTCGACAATGATTCCGAAAAGGGTGAAAGTCAAAATCCCTCACGGCCTTCCAGTCTTGGCGCCTTAAGACGGCATATCTTCATAATCCATCCTCTATGAGGAATTTCGACAATCTCCTCATAAGCTTTCCATTCAATTTCCCTTGAAGCCATATATCGGATCAAGAACATTCCCGAGTAACGGGATTCCCGTCCCGTCGGCCTCTTGACTCCAGGATTGATTGGTCTTATTTCAGAAATATTCAGGAACGTTTTACCGGTTCATCAGCGTGGCATCCGGCATCCTATTGACTCGACCCCCTATGCGGGACATGACAGGAGGTGCCCCATGTTCGAATTGCTTATCATTGGGTGTATTGGAGTCATCATATTTATCGACGCGCTGATTCTGAAATGGTTCATTGGATTTATTGAATGAACCCTCCGGGAAACGGACACAAACAATTGAATAGTGCGGAGCCTTAAGGCTTGGTTGTTCTTGCTGTGAAACCAGTCTGATTGTATGAAAATTCATTTTATAGAATTGAATCTACTTCGTGAGGTCCAATGATGAGTCAATCCCAACTAAGTCAAAGATGGAATGGACGGCGAATAGCCATTTTCACCTTCATTGGCATAGCGCTGCTGATCGCTGGCATATGTTTGGGTTTGGGAATCGCCGGGGAGTCACGTTTCCTGCCAGGACTCTCACCACAATGGAAGGTTACCGCTACGCCCGTTTCAGATTCCTCAACACATCCCGTGCTGACGGGTGGACTTTCCTTTGAGCAACAAGATGCCCAGACTCAAAGCACCAACCTGATTGAGGTGGCCAAATTGGCGCGTCCCGCTGTGGTCAACATTTCCACAACCGGCACCGCCAAAACCCCGGAATCGTTGCGATCACCATTTTTTGATGATCCCTTTTTTCGTCGATTTTTTGGAGATGAATTTGAGCGACGGTTCGAACCTCCTCCCTCCCCTCGCCAGGAAGGAGGAGGTTCCGGAGTCATCGTCAGTGAGGATGGGTATATCATCACGAATAATCATGTGATTGAAAATAGTGAGGCCATTCAAGTGCTATTATCCGACAAACGAACCTTTCCAGCCGAGGTTATCGGGACTGATCCTAAAACGGATCTGGCTTTGCTCAAAATAGATGCCAAGGATCTGCCTGTCTTGTCATGGGGAGATTCCCGCCAATTGCAGGTCGGTGAAATTGTGATGGCCGTTGGGAATCCATTTGGGTTAAGCCAGACCGTGACCATGGGGATTGTCAGTGCAGTGGGTCGGGCCAATGTGGGGATTGTCGATTATGAAGACTTTATTCAAACCGATGCAGCAATTAATCCCGGCAATTCTGGTGGGGCCTTAGTAAATCTCCAGGGCGAGTTGATCGGAATTAATACGGCCATATTTAGCCGGTCGGGAGGATATATGGGCATTGGGTTTGCCATTCCCAGCAACATGGCCAAGTCTATTCAAGCCAGCCTTATAGAACATGGAAAGGTGGTCCGAGGTTGGCTGGGCGTCTCGATTCAGGACCTCACTCCGGACCTCCAAGCCCAATTTGACACCCCTGATACGCAGGGAGCCTTAGTCAGCGAAGTAATGGAAGACAGCCCTGCGAAAAAGGCAGGAATCCAACGAGGAGATATCATTCGAATATATGATTCGCAGACCGTGGCCGACACCCGGCATCTCCGATCTTTGGTGGCAGAAAGTGTGCCCAATTCTCCAGTAAAAATACAGGTCCTCCGGGATGGAACCTCTCGTGAAATAGACGTGACCCTTTCGGAAATGCCCAAAGATCTCAGGGCACTCGCCTCGACAGGGGAATTGAGGGGAAATCATGCGTTAGCGGGGATCGCCGTGGAATCCATGTCCAGAGGGGAACGGGGCGTGAAAGTGACAAATGTTGAGCCGGGAAGTGCCGCCACCCGGGCGGGCATACGGGAAGGGGACATTATTCTTGAGATCAACCGTGAGGCCGTCAACAACGCGGATGACTTTCAACGGTTAACAGGGAAAATCGGATCTAAAGATAGAATTTTGCTGCTGATCCAACGAGGACGGAGCACGATCTTTCTCTCGGTTATCCCCTAATGTTGAATGGGTGAAGGTTCCTATAATCCTGGAAAATGGGGGCACTACTACTTTATTGCCCCCAAACCGGAAAACCGAGCCACCACAAATGTCGTCATAACATTTATTGTCATATTAGGGTAGAAAACTTTTGTATTGACTGTCATGGGATTTTGCTTCAAAAAGGAGGGGAGATCCCGCTATATTGTAATATCAGAGACTGAAATACGTTGAGCGAGCGAATCCTGCTTCATACATGACGAACGACCATCTGAGCCCTCAATCCTACAGCTAATCCGTTACGAAATTTTCTCAAAGATGCGTTTCG
>JAUIKP010000480.1 GCA_030430725.1 Nitrospiria bacterium | reverse complement strand
GTTATGTGTTGATGATGATAGCCTCGGATTAGACAGACGGAGTGTACGTGTATCTGGAGTCGTGGTCCAGACAAAGACACCATACATTCCAGTATTTCTCGATTGGATTGATTATGAAGGCTCCAGGGCTAGAGAGCAATGGGCCAGGTATCAAAAAAGGACTATCGAGACTTCAAGTCCAGGGAGTTCGTGTCAAAGGGGTAACAGGGTTAAGAGGATGCCTTAGGAGGGGTCATTTGCAGGAAGTGTTGATGTCAGACCATTCGGATTGAAATGGAAAGGTCTGATAGGTTCTGGAATCGGGGGGCAGTAAGGATGTCAGGTGTGCCAGGCGGTCTTGGGTTGCCGGATGGGTGGAAAGATAGCGAAGGACCTCGTTTGCAGGTTGTTCTTCCCCAAGTTTGGTGAAAAAGGTAATCATCCCCTTGGGATTAATCTTTGCTTGTTGTAATAGGTGGAAGCCCTGCTCATCGGCCTGGTCTTCCGCGTCACGGCTGTAGGACAGGGTTTGAAGAGTTTGGGCGGCTTGGAGTGCATACGACACCATGCCGCTGGCATCTCCGCTGAGGGCAGCGATAATGAAAGCCATCGACACATGCCGCACGATAAGGTGCATGGTGTGTCGAAGCAGAACGTGTTGAATTTCATGAGCCAGCACTCCTGCGAGTTCTTCGGGCGAAGCCGTGTCTTGCAGAAGACCACGAAAGACCACGACATATCCGCCCGGGGCAGCCATGGCGTTAACGACAGGGCTATCCACCACGGTGACCTGAAAGTGATAGGGAAGGGGGGCGATGGAACTGGTCAGGGCCGTCAAGATGGATTCGACCGCGTGGATCAATTTCGGGTTGTTGCAAACCGGGTTCCCGGCTGTGACTTCCTGTTGAACAAATTGGCCCAACTGAATCTCCCAGGAAAGCGGAATGGCGGCGGTGATCGGCCGAGCCAATGAGGGAATACCCCAGGTGAAAATGCCATAGACGATGGGGATGCTGGCGAGTGCGGCGAGCACCGTCCAATATACACGAGTCCGGCGTGTGCGGGGATGATGGAAATGATTGGCGTGTGGTCCGCCATGCTCATGAATCGCCAGCAGAATTTTGGGGCTGGGGATGACCAGGGTTTCGCCAATTCCTGTCCCTCGCTCAAATCGTACTTCTTCTCCGGAATAGCGCCCCTGGGTCTGTCGAAGCTCATGATACTTCCATGTCGTGGTTGTGTGGTCAGCAAAGTGAAGGATCAGGCCGGTATCTGTAACGGTAATAGTCACAAACTGTGGAACCACCGATTGCCCGTCATAATAGGACCCTTTCCATTCTGTGGGGTATGCCATGATTGGATTGGTTTAGCCTAAGAAGCGCATGAAGTCGATGGATGGAAAGAAAAATGACGGGAAGATCGAAGCTGAACACGTACAATGGCCAAATTAGCCTAAATCAAAACCCGCGTCAAAGTATCCCGCAAGCTCTTCGCCGGTGGGCGAAGCATCCAGGGCTTCCTGTTCGATGCGTTGAAAATCTAACGGGCCTTGAAGGCTCAGATGATAATAGAGAAATTGGAGATTCCGGACTTGGACCCATGGCCAGGCTAATCCAAACGTGAGAATGAGCATGAGGAAGTTTGTAAGCCGCAATTCCATTAAATTCCAGGTTGAGGCAGAAAACTGAAAATGGGCGTCTCCAAAATCTGAATGGTTCCATTGGTACCGTTGTTTGGAAACCTGCAGGTAAAACCACGGAAGGAGTAATGTGAGCAATCCGGTGATGAAGAGGGAATTGAACAAGAGGTCCCGCCAACCGTCGGATGGCCATTGGGCCAGGATTGACAGACCGTCAGGTCCTGCGTGAATCCCGATGAGGGTGACCATAATGATCAGGCTAAAGGCGAGGGATGTGACATAGATCCTCAAAAGCCCGCTTCCCCTTCCGGAATAGGTGAATGGGCGATTACCAAAGTAGGTGTGAGCGACGAGAAATTTTCTTCTGGCATTTTCGAAAAACGGGTAATAGATGCCGGCGGTCAACAAGGTCAGTACGCTTCCCACGACCCATATTTTCATATATTCTTTCACTCGCCCCCGGAAGGAGAAGCGAATTGTTCCCAGAGAAGTTCGGCTCAATCGGTAACGATGCGATCCGACCACGGCGACAGGAATGAAGCACAAGGCCATGGTCCCTGCAAGGGCATTGGGAATCCAAGTCGGAATCTGGTCCCCTAGGAGGGGAACGAGACTGAGAAACGCATAGGGAAGCCCGAAAACCAAAAACGCTTTTGACCAGCCCTTCAATAATTCTTGAGGAGTTCCATGATAAGAAAAACGAGCGTGGGCAAAACTGGTTTGACTGCTCAAAAATTGCCGAATACGCACTCTTCCCCAAAAAGAATACAGACCAAGTGTCAGTAATGTGAAAAAGGTATTCACCATAAAAATGCCAAAGAGTGTGCGCCCACGCCCCCAAAAAATGGGATGGTGGACGGGGAACAAATCGGAATTGTCCGACTCCTTGTCCGACTCGGAGGGAGGAATGCCGTGAAGGGTTCTGATCTGGTCTATCTGGTCAGGGTCCCAAGTTGCCGAATCAGAATTACGTTCAGCGAATGAGTCTGTTCTATGATGGGTCAACGGCATTTGAAATTCTGATGCAATACAGGAACGATCTGTGCTCAGTGGTGATTCATTGGAGTGGTTCACGGATTCCTGTTGTGGAGAATGAACCGCGGCTCCACATTGCGAACAGGTCTCTCTCCCGTTCCTGACCGACCCGCATGTTGTACAAATCGAAGCGGGCGTCAATTCCATCGGGAAGGTGCCTCCGTCGTGACGGTGCTCATCAGTGCCGGCCTTTCGAGATACAGGGTTTCACGTATCTCCGTTTATCGGTCTTCTCTGATACAATCCTAAGGTTATGTTTCAATCCATTTATTGCGGAGGGCGAGGGAAGATTTATGCAGAAGAGTATAGTCAAAATATTCCTGATCGTCATAAATGTTTTTGCTGCGGGGGGGTGTGCAGATCTCTCACATCAGACTTTTCAAGGGGA
>JAUIKP010000017.1 GCA_030430725.1 Nitrospiria bacterium | reverse complement strand
TGGGCCGACAATGGTATGAAAATGGTAAGCTCTTATACAAGAAGAATACCTTCACGGATTTTATCGCCTGTGCCGAATTTCTCATTCAGCAAGGGTACGCCGCGCCTCAGAAATTATTCGCTCTCGGGGGAAGTGCTGGTGGGTTGTTGATGGGGGCAATTATGAATATGCGGCCTGATTTGTTTCATGGTGTGGTGGCCCAGGTTCCTTTTGTAGATGTGGTGACCACGATGTTAGATCCCAACATCCCACTGACGACCGGAGAATATGATGAATGGGGTGATCCCAACCAACAACAGTTCTATGAGTATATGCTATCCTATTCCCCCTACGATAATCTTCAGCCCCAATCGTATCCTCACCTATTGGTGACTTCAGGGTTGCACGACTCACAAGTGCAATTTTGGGAGCCGACAAAATGGGTTGCGAAACTGCGTGCGCTGAAAACCGATAAACACCGCCTTTTGCTCAGAACTAATATGGATGCAGGTCATAGCGGAGCCTCAGGCCGGTTTAAACGTTATGAGGAAACCGCGATGATCTATGCATTTTTATTGGATCTCGCCGGTTCCGTTGACCTGTGAGGTCCCTCATTTCTTTGCAGGAATCTCATTAACCGACACATCATTCTTCAGCTCCAGACCCCATTTCCCCAAGTGAGTCAAAGCGAAGGTCAGAGCCATCCCGGGGTTGGTTCCTCTGCCTTGATAGGAGTTGCCCTCCTTCCATCTGAAATAACGGTTTATCGGCGAAGGCCTCATCGGCATTTGGCGGAACAAAAGAAAACTTCGATGCTTGGCTCTTGCCAGATCAAACAAGATTCTCTACATTCCTAGGCATGACCCCCAGACGATTCCGGGCCAAGGTTCTTCGCGTTCGGCATTTGACTCAAGATGTTCGGGAATTGATCCTGGAGTTAGTGGATTCTCAGACTTTAGCGTTTCTCCCAGGCCAATCAATTGCCGTGACCATCCCGGATGGAGCGTCGGGCCTCTCATACCTGAGATACTATTCGCTGGCTTCACTTCCCAGTTCCTCTCATCAGCTCGTACTACTCTTCAATGCCGGAGAAAAAGGAAAAGGTGCGACGTTTGCGTTAGAGCATTCGATTGGTGAGGAACTTGAATGTTCCGGTCCTTTCGGTTCATTTCACCTTCATGAGGACCCTGAACGAGATCTGTTATTTGTTGGGACGGGAACCGGCATTGCGCCGTTATGGTCTATGCTGTCCAGTCTCTTTGAGCAATCGTGTTCTCAGCCTATGACCCTGCTGTGGGGGCTTCGAAGTGAGTCGGATATCTACTATTTGGACGAGTTGCAAAAGTGGGCCGATTGCTATAAAAATTTTTCCTTTATCCTGACTCTGTCTCAACCTGGGCATCATTGGAGGGGAAAAAGAGGACGTGTGACGCACCAGCTCAAGGAGTTTCTGCATGTGGATAATTTGGCGGTGTATATCTGTGGCAATCGAAAAATGGTTGCGGAGGTTACCGGACTTCTTCAGTCCAAGGGAAGGTGTCCGATCTATCGAGAACGCCATCATGAAGGGTCATAAGTGTTGGCCCTCAATTGCCATATTCATCCCTTGATTTTTCCTAGTTGCGTCTTGTGTTCCCTAATTATGGCTGTTTTTCAAATTCTAGGCGATGGCTCTTGTGTGGAATTGGTTAAACAGTAGATGGAGTGCAAGGTGGGATGAGTGTGATGGAACAGAAAAGTGAACGCCCAAGGAAACACGATGGGCTTACGGACGATCTGGGTATTTATCTCCACGTTCCTTTTTGTGTGAAGCGATGTCATTTTTGTGCCTTTTATCTCGTCCTCCATAATAGGCAACGGGTAGAAACCTTCCTTCAAGCTCTGGAAAGAGAAATCGCGTTGTATGCGAGCCAACCCGGAATGCGTGGGCGAACCGTTTCTACGGTGTATGTCGGGGGGGGGACTCCCACGGTCTTAGGTTCAGGACAATTGGCAACAATTTTTTCCAGGCTCAAATCAGGGTTTTCACTGTCGGAGCAGTGTGAAATTACCGTCGAAGCGACCCCGGAATCTCTCACGGAACAGTATGCCGATTTCCTTCAGCAGGCGGGCGTAACTCGTTTGAGTATAGGAGTCCAGTCCTTTGATCCACGGGAACGGACCATGTTGGGACTTTCAGGAACCATGGCCGAAGCCATATCGGGTGTAAAGATCGCGAAACAGGCTGGATTCTCCAATATCAATCTTGATCTCATTTATGGAAATCCAGGCCAAACAGTGCAGTCATGGGAAATGACTCTGACTCATGCTCTGGAGATGGATCCTTCTCATCTGTCTTTGTATGCCCTTTCACTTGAAAAAGGGACTCGTTTTTATACGGAATTTCGGCGTGGGCTATTCGAGGTGATGGACCCGGACCATGAGGCGTGTTTCCTCCAGCAGGCTGAAACCCAACTTGAGCCCCTGCAGTTATCTCGATACGAACTTTCAAACTGGGCGAAGCCCGGGTTTGCCTGTCAACATAATCTGCGGTATTGGAAGGGATTGGAATATTTGGGTTTAGGCCCGAGTGCCCAATCCTATGTCTCAGAAAGCCGTTATGGCAATGTGTCCAGTATCGAACATTATTCGAAGCGCCTGGTGGCCGGGCAGCTGCCCATTGCCAACAGAGAACTGTTGACCCAGGTTCAGCAAGATAAAGAACGTATTGTGTTCGGTTTGCGCCTCCTTGAGGGTGTGCCAATTGATTGGGTTCGTCAGGCGTCTCAAGACGAAGTATGGGCAACATCTTTTACAGCATTGGTGAAAGAGGAGTATCTTTTTCAGACGGACACAGGTGTGCAATTAACACGAAAGGGTCGACAATTCGCCGATACGGTTGGAATGCGATTATTGTAAAACGTGGTGGGATTTGAATCGAAATTGTAAACCGAGATTATGAGGTACTTCAGAAAAAATGCCTGCGATTAAGTCGTTTTGCAAATAGGAGCGTACAGGGCGGATTTGGTCGGGTTATAAACAGATTTATGCAGAGTTCTTCCACAGCTTTTGTGGATAAATAAATTCTTAATTTTTTTAAATTGCAATGAATTAAACGTGTATGTATATGGTAAGGCATTCGCAATATATGGTACTAATTTTATTGAAAGGTGATAGAAAACAAATAGTTATGCGGTTGTGTTGGGCCATCAAATGTCATGGATAACTTAGCGAAATTGTATGTCGAGGTTTGATTTATGGTGGTTTTCCACAGGATACGGGGATAAAGGTAATTTGTTTGAATTTTTACTCTGAAATGACAGCGGAGGAAAAATACCCCGTCATGTTGTATGGAAGAAAAAAATGAGCTGTATGCTGTCAATTAGGGTCCCGAATGTTGGATGGGTGCAAATGTCTAAACATGACGTTTTCAAATGGGTTCTTCCTCTCCAATCCGGTGTGCCGTCGTTGACCCCAGGAGCCCAATTTGTCCTATCCCCTTCGTTACCGGATTAGAAAAATTGAATCGATCTGTTTCAACACATCGTCTATCCAAAAGCCGATTTCTGGCGGGCTTGCAATGTGCCAAGCGGTTGTATTTGGAAATTCATTCGCCAGAATTAGCCACACCGCCTACGCCTGACCGCCGGGCTATTATGGATATGGGTACTGACGTTGGGGTTGTTGCTCGTCAATGTTTTCCTTATGGCGTTCTGGTTGAACACACGCACCGTCAAATTCCTGCGGCGCTCCTTCGCACCAGTGAACTTGTGAAGGATGTAAGCATCCCGTCACTATTTGAAGGGGCATTTGTCTGGCAAGGCATTTTGGTTCGGGTTGACATCTTAGAACGAATTGATGCTACGCGCTGGCGATTGATCGAAGTGAAGGCGACATCGAAGGTGAAAGCCACGCATCTAGACGATCTAGCCATTCAATCTGCCGTGCTGGAGGGTGCCGGGATTGAAGTGAGTGGGTGTTTTTTAATGCATCTGAATACTCAGTATTCTTTTCTTGGCGTAGACCTAAACTTAGAAGAAATGTTTGTTTTGGAAAATAAGACCGAGGAGGTGGAGACGCGGAGGCCATTCATTCAGGCACAGCTTGAGGATATGTGGAAGACATTGGAGCAGACAACGCCACCTCACATTGTCCCTGATAGCCATTGCCATCAGCCGTATGAATGTCCTTTTTGGAATCATTGTACGAAAGAGAAGTCTCCGCGCTGGGTGTTTCATCTCCCTGGCAGCTCGAAATTACAATCCCTCCTCCTGGATGAGGGGATTGAAACCATTGATGAGATTCCCGACCATATTCAGTTGTCTGCAATTCAGCAACGAGTGAAGGATAATGTGGAATGGATTTCACCTCTGCTTCGGCCTCGGCTGCAATCGGTCAGGTTCCCAGTTCATCATTTGGATTTTGAGACTTTTATGCCGGCGATACCGGCCTTTCCTCATACCCGTCCGTATCGTCCGATTCCCTTTCAGTGGTCTAACCATATTGAATATGCTGATGGCACGATTGTCCATCATCATTATTTATGCACAGATGGTCGGGACCCTCGCGAAGAAGTGGCCTTGAGTTTGCTGGAAAGCTTGGGAGATGTCGGGACCATATGTGTGTATTCGGAGTATGAACGATTTCTGCTTTTTGCGCTGGGAGATGTGCTGCCTCAATTGAAGCCTGTCATATCGAAGGTGGTTCGCCGGTTGTGGGATCTCCTTTCGGTAATTCAGGAACATTATTATCATCCGGATTTTCACGGATCCTACTCCATTAAAACCGTCTTGCCAGCTTTGGTGCCTGCCTTGGCTTATGATGATTTAACAATTCAAAATGGGGCGGTGGCTGCTGTCATGTATCAGAAAATGGTCTTCCATGAAACGGACTTAATGGAGCGTGCTCACATCGCCCAGGCTTTACATGAATATTGTGGTCGGGACACATGGGCAATGGTTGAGCTGAGACGGGTCCTTCTGGGGCGTGCAGGAGGTCGCCTAACCTAGGACGTGCGCCAAATTTCGTTGACCCATTCGTCTGTCGCTGCTAGAATCTCACGGACTCTGTCTTACCTAGATTTCACCAATCCAAACGATGCCTGTGTCCTACATACTCTGAATCCTCGCTACGGCAATTTATTCATGGAAAATACCTAGTGAATATACTGGTACTACATGGGCCTAATCTGAATTTACTTGGAATTCGTGAGCCGACCCTCTATGGAACCACTACCTTGGAGGAAGTGGATACGTCACTGAAAAAATTGGGAATGGACTTAGGGGCTTCGGTCGAAAGTCGCCAGTCCAATCTGGAAGGGGAATTGGTCACTTGGATTCAGGAGGCAAAGACACACTTTGACGGGTTGGTGTTTAATCCTGCTGCCTATACCCATACCAGTATTGCCTTGAGAGATGCTGTTGTGGGCGTGGGCATTCCTATGGTCGAAGTTCATTTATCGAATATCCATCGCCGGGAAGGTTTTCGTCGGCGGTCCTACCTTGCCTCGGTTTCGCTTGGGCAAATCTCGGGATTTGGACCACAAAGTTATCTGCTTGGACTGAGAGCGTTGGTCGATGCGCTTCAGCGGACTTTCCCAGCATCCCGTTAACATTTCTGTTCACGTTTATTGTATGAGGAGTTTGATGCCGTGATTACGACTGCAGAATTTCGAAATGGGTCGCGCTTAGAGCTTGATGGGCAACCCTATTACATAGTGGAATTTCAACATGTAAAACCCGGTAAAGGCGGGGCCTTTGTGCGAACAAAGTTGAAAGGCTATAAAACGGGAAATGTTATTGATCGCACTTTTCGTTCTGGTGAAAAATTCGACGAACCCAATCTTGAGGAATGCGACATGCAGTTTCTCTATAAGGCTGGGGAAGAATATGCGTTTATGGATGTTAATAGTTTTGAGCAGTTTACCTATTTAAAAGCCCAATTGGGCGAAAACGTCGATTTGCTCAAGGAAAATACCGTCGTCAAAATTTTATTGTATCATGATGAGCCGATCGGGGTTGAGTTACCCGTGTTTATGGAGTTGAAAGTCGTGGAAACCGATCCCGGTATCCGAGGAGATACGGCATCTGGTGGAACCAAATTGGCGGTTGTCGAGACCGGGGCTTCAGTAAAAGTGCCTCTCTATCTGGAATCCGGTGAAGTGATTAAAATTGATACACGGACGCGCACCTATGTAGAACGGGTTCGGTAATCCGGGATCCCTGACCTGCAGATTTACACGAAATAGGAGATTATGGCTGATTCATCCAGAAGAGAAATCGAAGACCTTGTCGAAGTCTTAAACCGGTACCATTTGACCGAGTTGGAATTCGAAAAAAAAGGTGTCCGAATACGCATTAAACGTGATCCTGTGCCGGCTTCTTTGCCTCAGGTGGACGTATCGAAGGCTGTAGAGTCTGGTTCTCCTCTGGAAAGGCCAGGTCCCCTCCACTCCTCTGAACCCGCACATTTCTTGACGGTGACCTCTCCCATTGTGGGGACCTTTTATCGCTCCCCCTCTCCCGATACTGATCCCTATGTCGAAGAAGGGGATCTCGTCAAAAAAGGGCAGGTGCTCTGCATTGTCGAAGCCATGAAACTGATGAATGAAATTGAGGCAGAATCCGATGGGAAAATCGTGAAAATTCTGGTGGAAAGTACAACTCCTGTTGAGTTTGGCCAACCACTCTATTTAATTGATCCGTTGTCGGGATCTTGAGTGCTGGTTTGTTTTGAAAGAGAAGAGGAGAATCAGTTGCCAAGATGATTCGGATGGCTTCCTGGAGTCTGTTTATCTTTAGGATACGACGTGTTTAAAAAAATTCTTATTGCCAATCGTGGAGAAATTGCCCTACGGGTGAATCGTGCGTGTCGAGAGCTGGGCATTCGCACTGTTGCGATTCATTCCGACGTTGATGCTCAATCACTCCATGTCCGTTATGCCGACGAACATGTGTGCGTTGGACCTGCCGAAGGCGGACTGAGTTATCGAAATATTCCAAATGTATTGAGTGCTGCAGAAATTACCGGAGTGGATGCGATTCACCCAGGGTACGGGTTTTTAGCAGAAAATGCGCATTTTGCGGAAGTCTGCGAATCGATTGGGATTGCCTTTATTGGACCTACCTCTGAGCATATTGCCTTACTCAGCGATAAATCAAAAGCCCGGGCCCACATGAAGAAGCGTGGAATCCCTGTATTGCCCGGAAGCGATGGTGAAATTGAGGATCCCAAGGTTTGCGCCGCTATTGCCAAAAAACTTGGATTTCCGGTTATTGTGAAAGCCTCTGCCGGTGGTGGAGGGCGAGGCATGCGGGTGGTCTGGCATGAAGAAGAGTTGACCCAGGCGATTGAGTCCGCTCAATTGGAAGCGCAAACAGCGTTTGGTCATGGCGGTGTGTATCTTGAGCGGTTTTTTGAAGACCCACGGCACATTGAATTTCAGATTATGGCGGATAACCATGGGCATGTTGTGCATTATCATGAACGAGATTGTTCCATCCAGCGTCGATATCAAAAAGTGTTGGAGGAATCCCCGTCTCCAGCGTTGGATGATTCCTTACGACGAAAAATGGGTCAGGTGGCTGTCGACGCCATCAAATCCGTGAAATATCGAAACGCCGGAACCGTTGAGTTTCTCATGGATCAAAGTGGAAAGTTTTATTTCATGGAAGTCAATACGCGAATTCAAGTTGAGCATCCGGTCACCGAAATGGTTACGGGAGTCGACCTGATTAAGGAGCAAATTCGTATTGCCGCTGGTGAGGAACTGTCCTATCGACAAAAAGATATACAATTGACCGGGCATGCCATCGAATGCCGAATCAATGCCGAATGTCCGGACCGATTTACCCCTAGTCCCGGTGCCATCACAAAATTTTGTCCCCCTGGTGGACCAGGGATACGCGTCGATACGGCCATGGATACAACCGGTATTGTCCATCCGTATTATGACTCGATGATTGCGAAGCTTATTGTTTTTGGGCGAGATCGAGATGAAGCCATAGCACGTACCAGACGAGGGTTGGATGAATTTGTCATTGACGGAATTAAAACCAGCATTCCCCTCCATCGACGGATTCTTGATCATCCTGATTTTCAGAAGGGCCCGGTGTCTACTCGTTTTTTGGACCGGCTTGTAGCTTTGCATTCCCCATGACCGCAGGTAATTCTCCGCGGGCTTTCCCTACGGGTATCTTTTCACGATTTTATCTCATTGTGGATAACAGCTGGGCCTCTCGATGTTCATTACTGGAGGTCCTCCAGCAGGCCAGCGAAGCGGGGGTCAAGCTGGTGCAATATCGCAATAAAACCCGATCGATGAAACAGGCCTATGAAGCGGCCCTTGCCCTTCGAAGGGTAGCCGCAGAGAGGGACATGACTTTCATTGTGAATGATCGATGTGATTTGGCCTTAGCTCTCGAGGCTGATGGTGTCCATCTTGGTCAGGGGGACCTTCCTCTGCTTCTTGCGCGGAGTGTCGTCGGACAAAAAATGTTGATTGGGGTTTCGACCCACACTCCTGAACAGGTGCGATTGGCCACGGTCGACGGTGCGGATTATTTAGGCTTTGGCCCTATTTTTTCGACAAGGACCAAAGCGAATCATGAGCCGGTTGTTGGTATTCAAGGATTAGCTGGTGTTCGAAGCCTGACCTCTCTTCCCATCATTGCTATTGGCGGGATTGTTCCCGTGTCCGTTCCGGCACTCCTAAGCGCAGGTGCCAATGGCGTGGCGGTGGCTTCGGCCATACTTGATGCGGTTGATCGGCCAAAGATGTTGGCGCAGTTTATGGCTCAATTTCAATAATGTGCTTGGTCAATCGTCGAATTTCAGGATGGTCGGCTAGGTTTTCCACCCCCGTTCGCCAATCTCTCTGCACGGTTGTTTGAAACTCCAAAGGGCCAAAGACAGGCACCTTCGACCATTCCTGAATCAGGTGAATAGTTGAGGTGCGCTGCTGAATGAAACTCTCAGTGTGAGTTGCGGGTATGGGATCATTCAGGACGATTCCACACGTCTTAATTCCGGAAGCGCGCAAGGCTTCCAACGTCAGGAGCAGATGGTTCACACTGCCCAGGCTTGTCCGGCCGACGACGAGAGCGGGAAGACTCAGAGTCACGATCAGGTCTCGTATGGTGTGTGTTGGGGAGAGTGGAGTCAATAAACCTCCTGCCCCTTCCACAAGACACACGGAGTGCTGTTGCCGAACGAGATGAAAGGCGCTGGCAATTCTGGCCAGATCAATTTTTGTTCCAGTCACGCGCGCGCAAGCTAACGGTGCAATAGGCTCAGGAAAGGCATAGAGGCAGATTGACGCGAAGGGAGGAGGAGGGGAAAGTAGACTTTGAAGACGGCCTGTGTCGGAAGTTTCTTTCTGTTGAGGATCGAAGCCGGTCTCGACCGGTTTCATGACACCTACTTGATATCCCTTTTTTTTTAACCCTAAAACCAGGGCCGCTGTGATTGTTGTTTTTCCGACCCCGGTGTCGGTCGCGGTGATGAATATGGCGAGAGGGTCTGAGTGAGTACTCATAGTCACGGAGAGGCTAAAGATTGAATAGGATCACCAAATCCGGCTGTCCAGATTCCAAATTTGTCCAGATGTATCAGGCGACACGGCCATGTGATAGATAGACGTGGCCATATGCTGTAGAGAAGGAGTCCTGTGGAGGGTATGGTTGCGGGGCTCCATGGCGGCATCCCATCCCGGTTTTGAAAGTCGTGAGAGATGCCAGCCTGGGAATACCATGTTCACTCGAATATTGAAGGCTCCCCATTCCTTTGCCACGGAGTACATCAACCCACCCAGTCCTGCTTTCGACGCCGCATAGGCGGCTTGTCCTGCTACTCCTTGTTCAGCGGAAAGAGAGCCTACCAAAATAACGGCCCCATTAAGTTGTTGTTTAAAGATGGGGGCCATGGCTTTGAGTACGGTAAAGGCACCGGTCAGGTTCGTGTGAAGGATCCGTGTCCATTCCTCAGGGGAGGTTTTGAGCAGGAGCTTCGAAGAGCCCATCCCAACGGCCCACACCATGACATGCAGAGAATGATGGGATTGTATGAACTCCTGCAGAATGGCCTGAATTTGTACGCTGTTGGTGACGTCGGCTTGATACAGATGACTCTCTCCTCCAGCCTTCGTGATCATGGAGGCGGTTTCTTTTGCGACAGTATGATGTTGATGGTAATGAAGGCCGACTCTCCATCCCTGGCGTCCAAACACTGTGGCAATGGCTCCACCGATGACTCCGGATCCTCCAAACACCATGACGTTTGAACGGGAATTCACTATGCCGACGGATGTCTGGCGAACGGATTCGTTCATATCTGGTTGGAGCAGGTGTCACTCCCCTCCATCAAGTAAAAGTAAAGCAGCAAACTGAGGAGGCGGGTATTTGACTGACTTGAGTTTGTCATGTACTGATTACCACTGGGTCTCCTTGGGCTCTAGTCTGCATAGGGAAAAGAAATTGTCAATCCTTGTATGGTCCGTGAATCGTCTGTCAAGCAAAATGGTGCCATTTTTACGTTGAATGGGGCCTGAGTTGATTGATCTTGATTGGCGTCTTGCCGGTTTTAACGATCCTGTGGTAGGTTCACATCACTTTCTGCCTATGAAAAATTCCTTTCCATCGTGTAAAATTTTGTCCACAGCTGGAGTCTTGGTTTTCTTTTCTCTTTCCCTGGTGTCCCTGCCTGGGATGGTCCATTCCGCTGATCCCACGAAAATTGTGGTGGATAAAAGTCATGAGTATTTCCCTGATCAGGTGGGAAATGAATGGGTGTATCAAGGCACGATGATTGAAGGGGGCATGGTCCAGATTAAGAATGAGAATACCCGGTTTACAAACGTTTCAAAGGTTATAGGGACAGAAATCTTAGAAGGAGTCAAAGTTACGGTTTTTAACGATACCAATCCCGGGAATCAAGGGCCGTCGGATAGTTACTATTTTCGTGATGTAGCAGGGATCCGGTATTATGGGTCGAAACCCGGCACCACATTGGAGCGTCAACTGGTGCCCTATCAAATCGTCCGATTTCCTTTAGAGATCCCAAGCTCTTTCGAGCAATTTCACCGGACTGGGTTGGATTTTGGGATGGATGTGGATCGTGACGGGGAAAAAGAAACTGTGGATATTGAGGCCACGGTGTCCGTTCAGGGGCAGGAGACCGTGGTCGTACCAGCTGGCATATATCAGGAAGCCATTCGTCTTGAAGCCAAAATGATCATGAAGGTGTATTTGTCCGAAAGCGGGGAGTCAATTCAAGGAACAGATACGATGACGGCCTGGTTTGCTCGAGGAGTGGGATTGCTCAAATACATTGAACGCCAAACCATTCCTTCTATTCGGGGTCAGAATGAACGGATGGTCGAAGTGATTGAGGAATTGGAAAAAGTGACCGTGGCATCTGATGTTGCCTTATTGAGTCGGAGCGAAGCCACGGCGAAGCGTGTTTTCCGTGATCACCTTTTCCACCATGAATTGTTCAAGATACCCACTTCCTCCGGCCTTCCGGCCGATTCCTGACAATCGATGACCTCCAAAGGGTTGCCTGCTCACTAATGATCCGGTAATCGGTCGGTTGATATACAAATTCCCCACATCAAAGGTGTCACGAGCTTGTTGGATATTGGCCGGGCTACGTGAGTAAATCCCTCCAGTCAGGGCATAGGGGGAATCATTGGCTAATCCCAGTGCATCCGAAATTGTTGAGACCTTTAATACAACCATGACCGGGCCAAATATTTCTTCCTGAACGACCGGGTGGGAAGGCGGCAGATTTGTCAGTATCACCGGCCCTTGAAAATACCCAGGTCCTTTAAGCTGGCGATCAAGAATGCAGGTGCCATCTATTTTCCCAAGTTGCACAAAGTGTCGAACTCGTTCCAGTGCCCGTCGATCAATAAGTGGTCCCATACGGTTGCCAGGGTGTTCGGGGGGACCAATCGGAATGTTTGAAGCCGCCTGTTTGAGCCGTTCAAGAAATAGGGGATATACGTCGTTTAGGACGAGAATTCTGGAGCAGGCGGAGCATTTTTGTCCTTGGTAGCCTGTTGCACTGGCTAATACCCCAACTACGGCTTCATCCAGGTCGGCCGTTTCATCAACAATAATGGCATTTTTTCCCCCCATTTCTGCAATGACATGTTTGATATGTCGTTGCTCAGCCGTAACGTGACTGGCCTCTTGAATAATATTCAATCCAACGGTTTGTGATCCCGTAAAGGCGATCAGGTGTACCTTGGGGTG
Source organism: Nitrospiria bacterium (assembly GCA_030430725.1). Lineage (GTDB taxonomy): Bacteria > Nitrospirota > Nitrospiria > Nitrospirales > UBA8639 > Nitrospira_E. The sequence goes on along the minus strand of JAUIKP010000017.1, from coordinate 4,476 downwards.
TTTGACGAGAGCTTGTCCCAATTCCGGTCCGCCAGGCAGAAACTGTAAGGCGCCGTCAGGTAAACCTGCTTCCTTCAGCAGTGTGAAGAGGTGATACCCCATCATCGGTGAGCGCTCGGATGGTTTGAAAAGGACCACATTTCCAGCGACTAAGGCTGCCGAAACAAGACCGGTGGGGATGGCCAAGGAAAAATTCCACGGCGAAATGACTACGGCCAACCCTCGTGGTTGGAAGGTCCGTTGATTGTGTTCCCCTGGCTCTGTTCCCAGCCGCTCGGGAGTCCCCAAACGAATCATTTCCCGTCCATAAAACTCCAGGAAATCAATGGCTTCAGCGACGTCCGCATCGGCTTCCCGCCACGGCTTCCCGGTTTCCAATATTTCCCAAGCGGCTAATTCAAATTTGCGTTGTCGCATTAGCCTGGCTGCATCAAATAAAATCCGTGCACGGGTGGGCGCAAGGACTTTTCCCCAAATGCCCATATGGGTGTAAGCGTGCTGGAGAATGGGATCGATTTGTTTAGGAGACAGAGTTGGAAATTTGGCAATGATTTGGTCAGGAAAGCTGGGATTCCTCGAGATCAGTTCTGGTCCAAGCCAGGGCATGGGGATCGGAAGTGGATAAGAATGGATTTGTCCCAGCTGAGGGGAGATGTGTGCGAGGCCAAGAGAGAAATTTCGTTGAATGGACTGTTGAGAAAAATCCGAATGCGGTTCGTTGACGAACCTGTCAGGATTGTCTCCATCGACTAACGTGGCTTCCGACTGACTTTCCAGGGACATCGTGTCCCTTCCATCGCTGTTCCCATTCGAGGGGGACAATAGTAGATGATCAAGTGACTCGGCGGTTTCATATTGTCGTCGAATGAAACTTTCATTCGATGTATTTTCCAATAATCGACGTACCAGATAAGCCATACCCGGAAGGAGTTCCCCAATTGGGGCATAGACCCTGAGCCGAAAGCCTTGTTCCACCACGGCATCACGTAGAGGCTCGGCCATGCCATACAACATCTGATATTCAAATGTCCCTGGCGGGAGATTGAGCGAGTCGCCTATTGCCTGGACCACGGCTAAGGTTCGAATATTGTGCGAGCCAAAAGCCGGGCGGATGAAGGCTCGATGTTCCAGAATTCGGCGAGCGAGGTGTTCGTAGTTAGCATCGGTGTCAGATTTTTTTTGATAGACTGGGATGGGCCAACCTTGTTGTTGATAGCGAATAACTTCAGAGTCCCAGTAGGCGCCCTTGACGAGGCGGATACCGAAGGGGGCGTTTCGTTGTTTTCCCCATTCTAAAAGAGCATCCAGTGTGTGATTCGTGTGTTTGAGGTAGGCTTGTATGGCGATGCTTGCATGCGGAAAGTGTTGGTAGGCAGGTTCAGAAAATAAACGCATAAAGACCATAAGAATGAGTGGCTCTAATTCGGCCTGCTCCATATCAAAGGTGAGAGAGGCAGGCAGAGCCTGCGCACAGTCAAGGATCGAGCGTAGACGAGGGGCCACTCCTAAGTAACTGCCCTGAGGATCAATCGGATCTAATTGGGAATATAAGGCGGAAAGTTTGATGGACAGATTGACCCTGGGGAGAGTCCCGAGATGATCGGTTTCTAATAGAGGTTGATGATTCCATTGTGGGATGACTGCATGTAATTGTGCCAACGTCTGAATACATCGTGTGTGATAGCGGTCGGCTTCCTCTTCACTGACTGTGGATTCTCCAAGCAAATCAAGAGAACAGGCACTTCCTGTATGCCAAAGTTGTGTGAGTGTGGGGACTGCATGGCTGACGGTTTCCCCTGCCATAAACGTATAGGCCATTTTCAGAAACTGGCGTCGCAATATCTGTATGCCCACTTTGGCCGTAAGGGAATTGTTTGAAAAACGTTTAAGGAGCCAGTGCAGGGGGCCTGGGAGAGACGGTAGGTCTTGAAAATATTCCTTTAGGATACGCACGAATTGTGCGTCTGTTTGAAGGGAGGGTAGGACGTCAATAAAGCGAAACAGTTGTACCTTGAACTGTTCGTCACGGGTTCCCCAATCTAAGAGAAGTGACGTCCACCAGCGGTGATCCCAAAAGCCTGGCGTATGGTGATGTGCGTATTTCGCTAATGTTTGTCCAATACGCCGAATATCAGATTCTAAGGAATCCTGGGCGATCATCCTACTTTACCTCCTAAAGATATTTTACACCTTTTCGGAGAATGCGGAAGAGAGATAAAGGAGAACCGAACGGGGAAAAAAGATTAGGGCTGGCAAGTCGACAAACGCTTCCCTGAAATACTGCCATAAGGGCCGAGGGAGTTTTTGAAAGTGCCTTCAAGACGGGAGTCATTGTTGCTGATGAGCAAACTATCTTCCTGAACTCCTTGGGGAAAAGTCCATTTGAGATAGACCGTATCCCCATGAATTTCAATAGCCGTTGGGGCAATTTGAGACGGTGAGGATTGGTCAGGAGGGGAAAAGGTGACTGTCATTTTACGATCCCCGTGGTTTTGGTGATTATGCACCACCCATCGCCAGGTTCCGCACAGTCGAGTGCTGTCAGAATTGATTTGTTCCTGTTGCTGCCATTGTTGAATTTTTTTCCAGGCGTCCCATGTATTCCCGTACGCCGTGGCTTCCAACTCGCCGGTTTTCGTAAGAAGGATCATTCTGAACATTGGTAAGAGACGGGTTTCAATGTAAAGCTGAGTAAAGGCATCATGAATGGGGGGTAGGGGCTGGTGCAGATCGTTCAGGTGATGGGATCTTTGCCAATACTCACGTAATCTATCCTCGATTCCCTTTTGGCCGTGTTGTGTAAAGAGGCTTGTCCAGGATTGGGGGCTTTCATCCCAATCCTGATAAGTTTGGTCGTAATATGAGGCGAATTTGGCAAATTCTCTCTCTGGGGGAACTGGATGTGAAGTTGCCCTTTGAGACCAGGCCGAAATTTGTCTGTAGCCATCAATTATGAGTTTCAATTCTTGAAGGGAGGAGTGGTTCATGATCCATTGCAATTGTGCCTCGCCGGGGATAATGTCGGAAAGCGGTGGGATGCCTGTTGTTGGTTTTACAAGGGTCTCCCGAAGTATTTGCGCATGGTTTGTGGCAGCCAGAGATTTTAAGTAGCTGTTGATGGTTTCCCTCATCTCGGTTGGCAGGTTCAATTGCGTAGGTACCGATTGCGAATTCCTGAAAATACGAGAACCCCTGGTCTCTCTTGTGGTTGTGGATGTGAAGAAAGCAACGGCTTCGTCATCAGAGGCAAGCTGAAGAATTTGGGTATGGTGTTCTTCAAGGAAGGACCATGGGAGTCCGGTTGATTTCTGATTGGCAAAGGCCTGGGAAAAAAAACAGAAAATAAAAGCGTGGCTGCCAATAATCCACAGGATCAACCAGACATTTTGATTGCCACGCCTAGCCATGGGATCCCTCAAGACCAGTCATAGTGTTGTGTAGGGATGAATTGGTGAATCGAGTCAGCCATGAATTTCGAAAATCAATTTAGTGATTCTGGGGTTTTATTGAGGATCGCATTGATGAAGTCTATTGAGGTCTGCAGGACTTCTTCCATATCTGATGCCCGGTAGCCAGGAGTGCTACTTTGCCAGAATTCATCAGAGGCTTCAGGATAAGATCGAACTTCTATTTTTTTCCCAGCTTCTTTGGCCATTTGGGAAAACTGGTCATGTTCTTCTGCCGAATTGAGAACGCTTTGTCCGGGTGTTTGGAGCAAAAGGGGGCAATACAAGCGTTGGGCCAATTGAAGATCGGTTGGCAGAGTGCCACAGATTGCCACTGCGGCCTGAAGGCGACGTCGATGCGCGGCAGTTTTTATTGCCAGGGTTCCCCCCATGCCAAATCCGACCACGGCATGGGCGTTACGGGTGGTTCTTTCCAATAAGGAATCTTCGGTTAGGTTGGCGTTGAGGAATTCAAAGCTGGCGTTGATATCCTGCAGGGCTTGTTGTTCATTGACTCGCTCCATTAAGGCATTGGCAACTTCGGCGTTGGCTGTCACCATTCCGCCCTGTCTCACATACAAATTGGGAACTAAGACGACGTACCCATGACAGGAGAGACCTTTCGCTAATTCCTGAATGTGTGACGTGAGGCCATAGCGATCATGTAGGAGGACCATAGCCGGCAATATTTTCTTGGCCTCTTGCGGGGCAAATTGGAAACCCTCAACCTGTGGGCCTTTAGGGGTTCGCGTATCGGCATAGGGGTCTACCATGTGATCTTTGTGAGTTTCAAAAATTCCTGTACTGTTGAATCGCACAAGGGTATATCCAATTTGATCAATGTCATAGGGAGTGGTGTGTTGGGTCATCAGAATAGCCTTTGGATAAGAATGAATAGAGCAGCACAAAATGGAAATTTCTTTGGAAATTCAATGGGGAAAGTCAAAACACTATATCGGTGGCTTTCTTGGCCTGTCAATCAAGCAATAGTTGTTCAGGGTGGGAAGTATTAAGGCAATATTTTCAGTGG
>JAUIKP010000479.1 GCA_030430725.1 Nitrospiria bacterium | reverse complement strand
GACGCAAAAAACGTTCCCCCGGAATTTCCCTTCAGGACCGTTCCTAAGGCATTGGGCGTTTCTCCATTTAATAAGAGGGTCGGCACTCCAAATCGTCCCGCCTGTTTGGCCGCTCTGATCTTGGTGATCATGCCTCCACGGCTGGCTTGTGTTCGAGAAGTTCCAGCAAGGCTTTCAATGTCCTTGGTGACGTTGGCAATCAGAGGAATTAATTCCGCCGAAGGGTTGAGGTGGGGGTCCTGGGTATAGAGCCCATCGACATCTGATAAAATCACCAGCAGATCTGCGTCAACCAAGTGGGCCACTTCTCCAGCGAGGGTATCATTGTCACCAAATCTGATTTCCTCAATAGCCACGGTGTCATTTTCATTGATAATCGGAATGACCCCTAGCTGAATAAGGGTAATTAAGGTATGGCGGGCATTCAGGAATCGTCGACGGTCGGATAAATCCTGGTGAGTTAAGAGGACCTGGGCAATCTTATTTTTTGTTTCTTCAAACGCCATCTCATAGGCTCGCATGAGCCGGCTTTGTCCGACTGCGGCGGCGGCCTGTTGTAGAGGTAATTCAGTGGGATAGGACGAAATGGCGAGGTGTGATGTGCCGGCAACGATGGCTCCCGAGGACACCACGACAACTTGTCGGCCATGAGCCTGCAGGGTGCCCAGTTCCTGGGCTAAACGGTTAATGCGGTCGAGACGTAGACCGCCCTGAGAGGAAGCCACCAGGCTGCTTCCTACTTTGACGACGATCCTCTTGCACGCGGCTAGCACTTGCTCGCGCATGAGGTCTTGGCTTCCAGGACGGCTTTCCCTAAATAATTCACGAGTGATGGAAGGCCTTCCCTGGTAACGGCAGAAATGGGAAAGAATGGATAGAGATGTGCGCTGCAATAGTCCCGAAGGACTTCCAGGTGCTGGCCATGCCCCTGAGAATCAATTTTTGTGGCCACTATGGCAAATGGCCGTTCAAGGAGTTCGGGGTCAAAGGCCTGGAGTTCCCTTTGTAAGGTTTCAACGATCTCGATGGGATCTTCTGCAATCCATTCGGTGACATCGACCAGATATAACAAAAAAGCGGTTCGCTGGATATGTCGAAGGAATTTAATTCCTAACCCTTTTCCCTCATGAGCGCCTTCGATCAATCCTGGAATGTCGGCTACGACAAATGAGGAATGTTCCATCCATTCCACTACTCCCAAATGAGGTCGCAGAGTGGTGAAGGGATAACTCGCAATTTCGGGATGTGCAGAAGAAATCGCTGAAATTAAAGTAGACTTGCCTGCGTTAGGAAAGCCCACCAAGCCGACATCAGCCAACAGTTTCAATTCCAAACTCACCCATCGCTCTTCGCCTGGAGTTCCTGGCTCGAATTGACGTGGTGCTCGATTCGTTGACGTGGCAAAACGTGCGTTGCCTTTCCCGCCTTTGCCTCCTTTGGCCGCAATGACAGTTTGTCCTTCTGCAATAAGGTCGGCGATGATGACACCCTCCTCGGTTTTCACGAGAGTTCCGACAGGAAGGGGAATCACGATATCGGAACCATTGGCTCCGTGGCAGTTGGCTTTTAGGCCTCTGACGCCTGAAGTGGCCTCATAATGTTTTTGATATCGCAGGTCGAGCAAGGTTGAAACTCTATTGGAGGCCATAAAGACCACGTCTCCTCCATCACCCCCGTCGCCACCGTTGGGACCACCAAATTCAACAAATTTTTCTCGTCGAAAGCTACAGTGCCCGGTGCCACCGTCACCAGCTTTGATAAATATTCGTGCTTGATCAATAAACATACTGATCCTTAAACCCTACCGGACTTACCAGGGAAAAATGAAGGAAATGAATTGAGAAAGCAGAAATGGGAAGGGAAGCTAGACGGGTGGATAGACGCTCACCTTGCGGCGGGCGATTCCTCCTTCAAATTTAACGATTCCGTCCACTTTGGCAAAGAGGGTATAGTCCTTACCCAGTCCCACATTTGTCCCAGGAAAGAATTTTGTTCCGCGTTGGCGAACGATGATGCTTCCGCCGCTCACCTTTTCGCCCGCATAGGCTTTGACACCTAAATATTGTGGATTGCTATCGCGACCGTTGCGGGATGATCCTCCACCTTTTTTGTGGGCCATGAGTCAAACCTCCAATGAATTCTAAAATACCTTAATGTTAAGCAGATGCAACAATTTCAGTGATTCGAACTTGCGTGAATCCCTGACGATGGCCCTTGGTCCGTCGATAGTTTTTTCGTCGTTTCTTTTTAAAAATGGTGATGGACCGCGTTCGGGCATGTCGGATTATCTCTCCTTTGACCACTGCATCTGTAATCATGGGAGAGCCGACAATTGGCGCTTGGTCCGTTTGGACAAACCGCACTGATCCGAATTGTATGATTGACCCGACATCGCCTTCAAGTGACTCGACTTGTAGGATACCGTTCGGTTCCGCCCGGTATTGTTTTCCACCTGTTTCGATAATTGCATACATGTTTTTTAGCTCCTTCACAAACACACATTTTGCCAGTATGTTTACATTTATGTCAAGATTTTAGTATATCATCACGCGTTCCTGATGCTTGGCAAAAATAAATTCGTGATGTCCTTGGCTCCCATCTTTTGTTTAACTCAGCTTCTGTCGAACGGAGAAGTATTTCTATGGTGACTGTGTCAAAAAAAATCTGGATGGATGGAACTCTCGTTGACTGGGATGAGGCCTCGGTTCATGTTCTTACCCATTCTCTCCATTATGGTCTGGCGGCATTCGAAGGCATCCGTTGTTATCAGGGCAAGGCTGGATCAAACATTTTTCGATTACAAGAGCATGTTGACCGGCTCTTTGAGTCTGCCCATATTACGATGATGCCCATGCCTTTTACCAAAAAAGAGGTGTCGGACGCTATTGTCGAGACAGTTCGGGTGAATCAATTGGTCTCCTGTTATATCCGTCCCATCGCCTTCGTTGGATATGGCGCAATGGGAGTGTATCCAGGCGACAACCCCATTCGTCTGGCTATTGCCGCTTGGCCATGGGGATCGTATTTAGGAGAGGATGCTCTGGCGCAGGGCATCAGC
>JAUIKP010000478.1 GCA_030430725.1 Nitrospiria bacterium | reverse complement strand
GGGGGCCTCGGTTGGTCAGCGATGCCATATCTTCAGCAAACGAGGGCAGTCGTTGGTGGAGGGAGAAGTCATCGGGTTTCGGGAGCAACGCGTGGTGGTCATGCCGTTTGGCGCTGTACGCGGCATCGCCGCCGGAAATCTCATCCGCTACGATTCAACTTCTCCCCGATTATTGGTCGGACCTCAAATGTTGGGACGAGTTGTGGATGGACTGGGGCACCCGTTGGATGAAAAGGGACCGCTGTCCGGTAGCCGCCGCTATGCCCTCTATGCGCCGGCTCCTGCGCCCATGCTCAGAGAGCGCATAACCACGCCCATGGATTTGGGCGTACGAGCCATCAATGCCCTGCTGACCTGCGGGGTTGGGCAAAAACTCGGGGTTTTTGCCGGAAGTGGAGTGGGGAAAAGTGTTTTGATGGGAACGATGTGCCGGCACACCTCTGCGGATGTGAACGTGATCGCGCTCGTGGGTGAGCGAGGGCGGGAGGTGAGGGAATTTCTGGAACGGGACTTGGGCCGGGAAGGGCTTCGCCGTTCCGTGGTGGTGGTGGCCACCTCCGATCAATCGCCGTTAGTCCGGGTTCGTGCGGCGTTTGTGGCTACCGCGATTGCCGAGTTTTTTCGTGACCAGGGCAATCAGGTTCTGCTCCTGGTTGATTCCCTAACTCGGTTGGCTCATGCCCAACGGGAGGTGGGACTGGCTGCTGGTGAACCGCCTACCACCAAAGGGTATCCGCCCTCTGTCTTTACGCTTTTTCCTCAGGTCTTAGAGCGGGTGGGGCCGGTGGGCAGGGGATCCATTACCGGTCTGTATACCGTGCTTGTTGACGGTGATGATCTAAACGATCCCATTGCCGATTCCATCCGTTCCATTTTAGATGGACACATTGTGTTGTCCAGGCGGTTGGCGATGCAAGGGCACTTCCCTGCGATTGATGTTTTGCAGAGTGTGAGCCGGGTAATGTCGGATATTGCGTCGAAGACCCATCAGGAGGCAGCCAGATTTCTGGTCCAGATGATGGCGGAATACCGGAATGCGGAAGACCTCATCAATTTAGGGGCGTATCAATCGGGAACAAATCCTCGACTCGATGCAGCGATTCGCATGAAAGGGCCGATCGATGCCTTCCTCAGGCAAACACGTGAGGAAGGGATAAAGATATCAGAAAGTTGCGAAGGTCTGGAATCATTGGCACAACAAGGCTGGCGTCTTCTTGAGAGAAAGGGAAAGGCCGTATGAATTGGACGACATTACTCCGATTTCGAAAACAAGTGGAAGACCTCGCCCGTGAGGAAGTGGTCTTGGCGGAGTGGGGAAAAAGTCAGATCGTCTCGAAGCGGGATGACCTTATGGTTGAAATGGAAGTGGTGGCCAATGAATTAGACCAGCGGATACGAGCCGGTATCGACAATTTGATTGCTGAGCAACGCTATCAGTGGTTGGATCAAATCAGTACGGCCATCGAACAACAGAGCCAACAAATTCAAATTGCGGAAGCCAAACTCGCTGATTTACGGGCCACATTAAAAAAGGCCCATCATGCTAGACGTGTGGTGGAGTTGGTGATCGCCAAGAAGGAAGAAGAGTTCATGCAGAAAGTCGCGACTCAAGAACAACAGATGCAGGAAGATGTGACGTCTCATGCTTATACCACTTCTCAGCTTGTAAAAATGACCCAATAGGACATGGAAATATGTAAAACAATTTTCCTGTTCAGCCTATGCATGACCTGGACTGTAAACACAACAATGGAATATTACCCATGGCTCGGGATGGGTGCCCGCCGAGTCTTGAAAGGATTAAGGATATGCCAGGAGAAATGAGGGAACTTTTCGCTTCACGCGATTTGGCACACACCTCACGTGTTCCGTTTCATGCTTCACAGACCCAAGAAGGCGGCTGGCGGCATTTTTCAACACTCATGAGTAGAACGATGTTGCCTAGTCGACCCCTTATTGGGTGGTGGGTGTTGGCCATGATCTTGTGGGCAACCACGGCCGGGTCCGTTCAAGAAACCCCGGAGGTGGGAACGACGGATTCATTTGAAAATCAAGCAGTTGAAATCGGGTTGAATGAGGAAGCGCCCAGTGCAGAGACCACATTATTGGAACAACTGCAAGCGCGGCTCAAAGAGGTGGAAGAGAGGGAACGTGGTTTGCAACAACGTGAAGAACGGCTCAGGGCACTTCAACAGGATTTAGAGGCGCTGGCTGCACGACAAACCAAAGAAGGTCAACGGTTAGAGGGGGAGGCCTCTTCGCTTGCCGAAGAGCAACGTCGATATGTGGAGCAGGATCCGGCGTTAATCCATTTAATTAAAATTTATGAATCCATGGATCCCGAAGAAGCGGCGCTACGAATCGCAGAAATGCGGGAGGGATTAGCCTTGGATATTTTGGCAGCGATCAAAGATAAAAAAGCCGCCGGTGTGTTAGCGGGCGTCGAACCGGTCAAAGCGGCCAGATTGTCAGAAGGCCTCAGGCGATATCGGGACATTAAATTGAACCAACGTAAGAACGCCAAGATGCAGAATTAAACGATGGTGAATGCCGTGCCATTTCTTTTCGGACCTCTGGACAGTCCCCCACATATGACCGGTCAGGCCGGTGGAGTGAGGCTGGATCAGGGGAAGACTCCAGAGGATTCTTCCCATAATTCGTTTACCAAAATTTTTCGTAACCAGACGGGAGCGGCCTCTTTTCCAAACAGTGTATCCAAGACGAGGTCAGGAGAGGACGGAGGACGAGGGTCGAACCTTGATTGGTCGTTCGGCACTCAGGCTGTTTCGGGTACCACCCTCCCATCCCTGTATCTGGCGAACCTTTTAGAGAACAAGGGCCAAGGGGCACCTGAAGAAGGTGCCGTAGTGGGAAATTCTTCGATACCCGTTATAGCAGAAGGCCTGAATGGAGCCAGCGCAGAGGGCCGGTTTGAGAGCCCAACGGCGTTGTTCGGATTCTTGCCCGGGCATGGATCACAGGATGGGTCGGTGATCAATGCGGTCGTAGCGCCTACGGCATTCCTCCAAGGAAAACTCGGAGGAGAGATAAGACAGCCTGCGGTATTCGGCA
>JAUIKP010000016.1 GCA_030430725.1 Nitrospiria bacterium | reverse complement strand
CCCGACATTTTTGGCCCCGCTGCCAAGGATAGGGGAGCAGTTAATCATGAACGTCAGCCGTCTGCCGTCGGACAGAGTCAATCGGACGCGTTCGTTCTTTTGCGCCTCTCCCGAATTCAATGCGATGTGCCAGGGGTGTGTCCCCGGTGCCAACGGATGGCCTTCGATGTCCGACCAGGGAAACGCTTCGACCGCTTGACCCAAGAGCGCTTCAGGCGTCTTGGTCAACAATGTGGCAAAGGCCCGATTGGCCAGCATGATTTGCCCTTTGTTGTCGAGCACCAGGAGTCCTTCCGCCATCGTATCCAGAGCGGATCGCACACGCTCAGGAACAGCCTGTGAGGGATCGAGTTGCTTCAACATTTTTCCCAAATACAGATAAAATCCGATGAAACACATCAGACCCACAAACAACAGAAGTTGTGGTTGTGGGCCGGTGATGTACCCGAGCCAGCCTTCGTTACTTAACGGTGTAAACCGCAGTTCGACCTGGCCCCATTTGTCTTCCCCTTCCCAGATAGCGACGGTCACCTGGGTATTGGATGAATAGTCTGAATTGTTGTCCCGCCAATGGTTCTCATGGTCACCTATCGTGACAAGCCAATCACCCGATTCAGTTCGCAATCCGGCAGACAATAGGTCTGGGTTACGGTCCACGACTAACTGTAAAATCCCCTCCAGGCGGTCAACATCTTCCTGGGTAATTAGGATCGTACTATTGGCCGCTATGGATTCGGCCAGAGCCGCACGTCCCTGGCGAACCGCTCCGGTTCGGTCCGGCATCAGACCACACAAGCTTGCTGCCAGCAACACACTGATAAGGAGACTGACCTGGCCGAAAGCCAGACGAGATTTTGTCGAAAGAATGTTCATCCCTTATTCCAATGGAACCACCGGGCTCGAAGGGTTTTAGCGGCGGCCCCGGTCTTCTCCTCACCCATCTCGGCAGATGCGGTGGGTTTCTCAAACAGGGACTCCACCGAATCGCCGTCCACGCCTTTCTGCCCCTGTTGTCGTTTCTTTTTCCCCGCGGCATCCAGCACCAACAGGGGGTTCACAAACTGCCAGGCCGGCACCGACGAAAGCAGGGCCGTCAATAGCACGCCGCTACGCAGGAGCCAGACGACATAGCCGATCGACAATCCGGTGGAGACCGCAATGCTGGAGGCCAAATAGGTTTGTTCCGTGTCCGCGACCTCCTGAACATTGTCGCGGACGCGATCCAGATCCTGAAGAAATCTCGACTTCGTCAATAAAGACCGGATTTCATCCTTGAAGCCTGTGATATCTAGGGGCTTCCTGAGCACACTCCACATGTCACTCACTATCCCCACGAGGCCCGTGCGAGCTTCATCCTCTTGCTTAGCGGGCAATTCCTGTCGTCCCGGCGAATTCTCCGTTACGGAATTTTTGGCGTTTGTGATGGTGGAGCCCTGGCCGCCGTCAGGGATATTCCCTGGCGAGCCGGGATCAAGACTGCCCCCATTGCCCGGCGCCTGGTCCTCCGAAGTGTCTTCCCCGGCCTCTCTAGGTGGGGGATCGGATGAGGGCGCAGGATCCGGTGGGGGAGGGGGAATAAAAATTTGGGGCGGGACATTGGCTTGGGTCACCGTGACGGCGATGGCCTGCGTATCGACGGTTGTGCCATCGGAGACCTGGACGATCACGTCATAGATGTTATCGGCTCCGACATCGCCAGGTGCCTGGAAATCCGGAGCGGTGATGAATGTCAGGACCCCGGTCGCGGGATCGATGGTGAATAACGCCGCATCGACACCGCCTACAATGCTGTAGGTCAGAGGATTGTTCTCTGCATCTGTGGCATGCACATCCGTCACCGCCGCAGTGCCGGTGGTCACGGAAATATTGGCGGTGGCACTTCCTCCATCGGAGGTGATGACGGGAGCATCGTTGACCGGGGTCACGGTCACGTCCACTCTGATGGGATTGGATGTGGCGCCGGAGAGATCCCGGATCGTATAGGTGAAACTATCAGAGAGGGTTTCGGAGCCGTTATGAGTATACTCCACCGTCCCATCGGGATTAATGCTCGTGATGGTGCCATTGGCGGGGCCGGAGACAATCGTGATGCTGGTCAGATCCAACGCGTCATCCGGATCGGTATCATTGTTGGAAAGATTCAGCGTATTCGTGGATCCCTCGTTGACGGTGAAGCTGTCGGCTATTGCTGTGGGGGGATCGTTGACCGGGGCCACGGTCACGTCCACCGTGACCGTATTCGAGGGGAGGCCGGAGAGATCCCGGATCGTATAGGTGAAACTATCAGAGAGGGTTTCGGAGCCGTTATGAGTATAATCCACCGACCCATCGGAATTAATGCTCGTGATGATGCCATTGGCGGGGCCGGAGACAATCGTGATGCTGGTCAGATCCAACGCGTCATCCGGATCGCTGTCATTGTTGGAAAGGTTCAGCCGGGTGGTCGACCCTTCGTTGACGATAAAACCGTCCCCCACGGCAACCGGGGGATCATTGACGGGATCGACGTTGATGGTCGTTCGTGCGGCCGCGCTGTCTGCCGTGCCGTCGTTGACATAGACGTCGATTAACCGGTTTCCATCGGTGGGAGCGTTCGTATCCGTGTGCTGGTACTGAATCGCCTGGATCAAGGTCTCCGTCTCGGCCTCGGTAAATGTCCCGCCTCCTTGTTTGGTAATTGTGACAGTGGCTGTTCCGGCCCCGGTGGCGAGCATCACATGATAGTTTCCGCCGGTGGTGTCCTGTCCGGCCACGGCGGTCGCCAGAGTAAAGGTGTCGCCGTCGAGCACGAGCGTCTCGGCATTGCCGTCCAGCAGACCGCTCACGCCCAGTTTCACATAGGCGAAGGTGGTATTGTCCGGGTCGACCACATCCGTGTCGATGTCGCCGATGGCAATGGGCACGCCCCCTTCGGTAAAGGTAACCGCATAGTCGTTGATGGTGGCCCCGGAACTGTCATTAGCATCAAGATCCACCACCGGCGGGTCATTGATGGGAGTAACCGTGATAGTGGCCGTATCCATGTGGGTAAGAGACCCACCACCCGTGTTGCCCAAATCATCAACACTCAAGGTCAGCAGATCAGAGGCGTCAAAATCCGCGTTTGGTTGGTACATAAGCGTGGCCAATGCATTATTGAGATTGGTCGTGGTGCCGGTGACAGTCATCGTGGCACTGTCGTTCGCCCCGCCGGTAAAGGTGAGGCCGGTTGTGGTCACCAATCTCAGAATGCCGTCATTCACAGACAGGGTGACAGAAATGACATTCGCTCCGGAATCACTGTCTGAAACGCTCACTCCGCCTAAAGGCCTGAACGTGTCATCTTCATTCATTCCGTAGGATACCGGACTAATCGTGGCAGTCGGCTGGTCATTGACCGGATCCACATTGATGGTGGTGCGGGCGGCGGCACTGTCCGTGGTGCCGTCGTTCACCCTTATCTCGATCAGCCGGTTCCCGTCGGTGGGAGCGTCCGTATCCGTGTGCTGGTATTGAATGGCTTTGATCAGCGTTTCTACCTCCGCTTCGCTAAAGGTGCCCCCGCCCTGCTTAATGATGCTGACGATCGCCGTACCGGCAGCCGTGGACACGCGGACATGGTAGTTGCCGCCGGAAGTGTCCTGCCCTGGCGCGTCGGTAGCCAGGGCAAAGGTATCGCCGTCGAGGATCAGGACCTCCGCATTGCCGTCCAGCAGGCCGCTGACGGACAGGGTCACGTAGGCGAACGTTGTGCTGTCCCCATCCGCCAGGTCGGTATCGCTGTCGGCAATGGCCGTGGGGCCGTCGTCCTCGGTAAAGGTGAAGGCATAATCATTGTCTAAAGCTCCACTGCTGTTATTCACATCAAGGTCCAGCGTTGGGGTGGCTGTACTCCCGAATTGGCGGGCAAAAATATCGGTTTGGGCGCCGTCGCTGCCGGTCCACACGGCCACGAAGTTGTCCCGGTCCAGCATGGCCACCGAGGCACGGTCCTGGGTGTTGGCGGTGGTTTGATTGATTAAAAACTCAAATCCGATTTTTTGACCGCCGGCGTTGAACTTTTGACCGAAGACCCCCGAACCGTCAACCTGTCCCGGCTGGTTGCCGGTGCCCTCCCAGACGACGATGAATTCACCAATATCGTCCATGGTGACCGAGGGATTGGTTTGTGTGGTCAAGAGTGTCGTGGTGTTGACAGTTTTCGGGAGGAATAGCGAGTTGCCCGTTGCATCGAATTGCCTGACGTAGACATCCACATCCAGAACGGTAGCGCGATAGGCTACCGTGAACCGGCCGTCGCCGCTCATATCCACCGCCGCGCCGCCCGCGCTGGCCTGTAAGATCACGTCAACCTGCCCGCTGTTTTGGGGAACGCCCGCGTTGTTGTAGAGTTGAAAGAACACGTCCGACCCGTTATCCCACACGACGACGAAGTTTCCCGAATCGTCAATGCCCACAGACGGGTCCTTCGCAGCAGTGGCCGTGTTGACAGTGATGTCGCTGCCGACCAACCCACCGCCAAAGGTGCCCTGCCGCACGAAGATCCCTTCGTTGCCGCCGCCATCGCCTTCCCAGGCGATCACGAAATTGCCGTTACCGTTCATGTTGACGGACGGGTTTTGTTGAGTGTTGGCCGTGCCAGTGTTGACCATCACGTCTCCGGCGTCGACGGCGGTGCCGTTGGCCAGGAACCGACGCATGAACACCTCGTTTCCTTGCGTCCAGGTGATGACGAAATTCCCGCTGTCGTCTACGGCCACATCTGTCCAATTGTTGGTACCACCACCAATATTGACTTGAAATTGTGCGACTTTCTGATTGCCGCTGGCGTCAAAGACTTTGGCATACACTTTGTCGTTGGACGTGCCGTTCGTCCACACCACCACATAGTCGCCGTTCGGGGCGATATCCACCGCCCGCTCTGCCCCGCGTAGCGGGCCGCTCATCATTTCGTTGTCTCCGGAAGGAGCGTTGACCATGAATTCATTTTTCGAGACAAAAGCGGAGGACTTATATTCGTACGCGCCGATATCCGGTGCGGCATCACGGGTCAGTCCCCGTTGATCGACGGCAGGTGCGCCGGATGTCGTGCCCGCGTTGAGGGCCGGGCTGCCCGCCAGGAGCGCATGGGTCCAGGTCGGCCCCCCGTTGTCTGCCAGACCACCCAACATGGGGTCCTGGCCGTCCAACGGATCTCCCAATCCCGCCGTGCCATCGCTATCGATATTGTTCCCACCCGAGATTAACGTGCCAAAACTATTCGGTGATCCTGGATTATGGAGAATCGAATTGGTGAGAGTGATCTCCATGCCGTTTTTGTCATACACGCCTCCGCCAATGGGTGCTGTGTTGAAGGCAATTGTTGAATTCATGATCGTGATCGGGTTTTCTGTCCAGATCCCGCCTCCTTCGTTGACCGCAGTATTGCCACTGATTGTGACGTTGGTCAGAGAACCCCCAACGGCTCCATGAAAATAAATCCCGGCGCCCTTATCGGCCAAATTATTATCAATGAGGACCCGGTTAAGATTCAGCGTGCCATGCACATGAAAGGCGCCGCCGTCGCCACCCGTGCCGTCGTTATTCGTTAACCTGGCATCGCTGAGATTCAGAATGCTGGAATTGTTCACATACACACCGGCTCCATTGTTACTTGCCGAACCGTTTTGAATGGTGATTCCACTCATGGTGGTTGTGCTACTTCCCCGCGTCTCAAATACCCGGCCGTTTGCGTTGCCATCGATAATGGTATTGGCTGCGCCGGCACCGGTGATGATCACGTTGTCATCGATCTGCAGTTGACCGGTCGTTAAGAGGTATGTGCCGATCGGCACGATGATGGTGTCGGTTCCCGGTGCGGCATTCGCGTCGATGATGGCCTGGCGGAGTGACCCCGCTCCGGCGTCATTGGTATTGGTCACGGTAAAAGTGGCCAGCACACCCTCCCAGGCTTCCTGGGTGGCTTCGCCAATGACGACCGACGTTTCAATGACCCCGGTTGCTACTTCCAATTCCCAGTTGGCATATTCGCTGACGTGCCCGGTCCGGTCCGTGCTCGCGGCAATATCAGCCCCTGTCAGTTCGGCTAGGGTTTGGATCGCCGAGAAGCCGGCCTGACCGCGTCCAAAGGTACAGCCATAGATCAACAGATCGGCGTCGGCAGACAAACTCTGCCCGATCTGACTCAACAACGCTGCATAGTGATTGCTGATCGAATCATTGGTGAGAAAGGCCGTGCCTAAATGCAGTTCCGCTTCGGTGCCTTCTCCAATGAGATGAATGGCATCCACAGCATTCCGGCCCTTGAGCACCTCGGCAATTTGTTCAAGTCCGTCCCGCCCCCCATCCAGAAGAATGACTTCCGCGCTTGGATGGATACCTTTCATGAGGGTCTGATAATCCTCAACCCGCGTATCGATGAAGACCATTTCCCGATGATCGGATGGCGTGGGGGCGGCAAGTAACAAACTGTCGGCCCAATCGGCTTCATGGGCACTGGCCATAGGTTCACCGGAATTATTAGCCGCATCGGTATCGGTTCCCGGCATAGATTGATCCTGGGAGGTCTGGTCCTGGGCCACTTCTGCCCCGGTGACGAGGGCCGCCCCATCAAAGAGGATTCTGGGTTCGAGTGCTAACAGAGTTTTCATTGCAATGCGATTCCTCGTGCCAGTGAGTCGTGGCGCAGACGTTTTTTCTTTCAGGTATTTCAACTGATTGGGGTGATTCACCTGACTTCACGAACCTATCTTGATGACGCGATTCTTTCTTCGGTGTTTCACCAGCAGCCATGATCTCCATTAAACTCTCATGACACATCTGACATCTTGTTGTTTCCTTTGACGCATTCCCACGGTATGAGCTACCTCCTTATTCGGTCACCAGCTTTATTTACTGGAAGAAATAAGGAAAAATTTTCCTATCTGGATTTTTAGGGGTTTGAGGGCGAGAACGGGTTTGGGAACGAGAGGCGGTCCGGGGATCAAACAGTCATTGACAATAAAATCCGGTGGATCTGGTTCATAAGGATAATGAAGACAAGACTTAAGGGAAAAATGAGGTGGATGTGAAAAATATTTTTGGGGTTGCCATGGCGGTCAACATATGACGGTGAAAGAAGTTGAGTGAAGTTGTTGCCTTTTGTTTTGTGCCCGGGCAAGAAATGAACATAGAAAAAATGCCCGTTAGCTAATCTTGACATAAGAAAAACCGAGAAACAGAACTGGAAAGCTGCAAAGGGGGGCGTTCCGTTTTCTATTGTGAACAGAAATGGTCGAAGGGCCCGGAAGGATAGACCGACTTGATTTGCGGAAGATTCGACATGCCGATCAGCGCAGTCATTCGGGTGGTGACAATCCGCACCCGAGTGCTTGTGGTCATGAGATCAGTGCGCAAATAAATTGGATTGGCTGGATCGTGCATTTTATTATCTATGGGACTACAGGTTCAAAAAATTCTGATCGGTGTGGTGGTGATGGGATTGGCTCTGCTGGACTCCGGTTGTGCCGTTATGCCTACTCCACTCACGCAGGACGAGATTCAACAGCGGGTCCAAGAGGACCTGGCTCAACTCACGCACTTTCAGGAACCCGTGGCTCGCCCCATCACGCTGTATGAAGCGATGGCGCGGGCGTTGAAATATAATTTGGAAACGCGGGTCCAGGGATTGAAGGAAATGGTCACGCATCGCCAACTGGATCTGGCGCATTACGATATGCTGCCAAAAGTGGTGGCGAATGCGGCCTATAATGGACGCAGCAACTTTGCGGGAGCGAGCAGCCAGTCGTTAGAAACAGGTCAACAATCCCTCGTATCCTCCACGTCTTCTGACAAGAATATTTACACGGCCAATTTAGCCTTAAGCTGGGATGTGCTGGATTTTGGACTGTCCTATGTCAGGGCCGAGCAAGCGGCTAACGACGTGCTCATTGCGGAAGAAGATAAACGTCGCATTGCCAATCGGGTTATTCAGGATGTCCGTTCAGCTTTTTGGAAGGCCGTGGGAGCGGAACGGGCGTTGGGTCGCCTGGCGTTTCTTCAGGATTGGGTGAACCAAGCGCTGGGTGAAGTCCATCAGATCCGAGAACGGGCCCTGGCGGATCCACTTACTTCACTACAATATGAACGGGAACTTCTGAGCGCGCAACGGGAAATTCAACAGCTGTATCAGGAATTATCGCTATCCAGAATTCACCTTGCCGAACTCATGAATCTGGATCCCGGTGAGCCCTATGAATTGGCGGTGCCGGAACATCCACTCCTCGAATCGAAGGTCTCCGAGAAGCTGGAAGATTTGGAATACCGTGCACTCATGAATCGTCCTGAACTGCGAAAGGTCGACTACCAAAAACGTATAAACGCCAAAGAAACCAAAGCCGCCATTCTGGAATTGCTCCCCAACCTCAATGTGTATATGGGGGGCAATTACGATAGCAACAACTTTCTGTTTCATA
Organism: Nitrospiria bacterium; assembly: GCA_030430725.1. Taxonomy (GTDB): domain Bacteria; phylum Nitrospirota; class Nitrospiria; order Nitrospirales; family UBA8639; genus Nitrospira_E. Next base: position 8,525 of record JAUIKP010000016.1, on the reverse strand, counting down.
ATAATTGGCTGAATTACGGAGCCAAAATCAGCTGGAATCTGTTGAATGTGTTCCGGCACCCCGTCCGCTTACAGGTCATTGACGCTCAAGAGAAAGTATTGGACATGCAAAGCCTGGCGTTGACGATGGCTCTGATGAGTCAAGTCCATGTGTCGGTGGCGCAATATCATGCGGCTATGAAGGATGCGGCTACGGGAAAGCGCTACCTCGAGACCCAAATGGCTATTGCCGAACAGGTCCAGCGTGCCTGGTCCCTGAACCGGCTCAGTGAGCATCTGGTCATCCGGGAAAAAATGCAAGGCCTCGTCGCTGAATTACGGTATGAATCGGCACTGGCCAAATTGGAAATGGCCTATGCCAATGTGTTAGCCGCGATTGGAGAAGACCCCTTCCCCACGGACATCACGGGAGACGGGGTCGAAGAACTGGCCGTGGCCTTGCAAGAACGTTGGGAATGGCTTGAACGCCCCGAGGTTTTCGCGCAGGTTCATCCAACTGACGTTCAAACTCAACCGCCAACCACTCAATCCCAAGGGACCGAGCCTCAATCCCAAGAGACGGTCGGGCAAACCCAAAAGGCTGACGCGGTATCTCAGAAATCTGAAGCCCAACTCCAAGAGACTGGCACGCTATCTCAAGAACCTGAGGCCCAACTCCAAGAGACTGGCGCGCAATCTCAAGAGCCTGAAGCCCAATCTCAAGACACTATCGCGCAATCCCAAGAGACAACCACTCAACACCAAGAGAGAGTTAATCCATGATACATCGACACCCTATCACTATTCTGTGTTTGGTCCTGAGTCTGGTCGTGCTGACTTGGAGCATCAGTGTGGCAAAAAGCGGAGGTCGCAGTAGTTTGCCCTCATCGGATCTTCAGACGATTCGGGGTATCGTGAAACCTGTCGTTGAAGCGGTGCTGGCCAGTGAAATCCAGGCGTTAGTGAAGCGGATGCCGTTTCGAGACGGGGACGCATTTAATAAGGGCGACATCCTTGTTGAATTTGAATGTGCCAAATACCGCGCGGAATTATCGGCCGCCCAAGCGGATTTGGACGCAAGGCAAAAGACTGTCATCAATAACGAGGAGCTGGCCGCTCTTCACGGGATTGGCCGGTTGGAAGTGGACATCTCCCAGGCCGAATTAAAAAAGGCCCGGGCGGTTCTCACCAGAGCACAAGTGATTGTTCAAGGTTGCGGGATTCCAGCCCCTTTTGCCGGACATGTGGTCAAGACGTTGGTGCACCCCTATGAAAGTGTGAATCCGTACGATGATCTAGTGAGTATTGTCAGTAATCAGGATCTGGATATTGAACTGATTCTGCCGTCGTCTTCTCTACGGTGGATCGCCAAGAATAGTCCGTTTTCATTTAGTATCGATGAGACTCAAAAGGACTATTCGGCGGAAGTGGTGGAAATTGGTCCTCGTGTTGATCCTGTAAGTCAAACCATTCGGGTCTTTGGCCGATTTCACAAACATCCCACAGGTGTCTTAGCCGGTATGAGTGGAAGCGCGAAATTTCCGGAAGGCACGTTTCCCACGCAATCAACATTTACGCCAAGCACGAAGCCTTTAGCCTCACCGACGTCCACGAGTAAACAAACTGCCAAACCTTAACTCCTTCCCGGATCCACCTCTCTGTGGATCCAAAGGAGGGAAACGAGCGTGATGCACACAGCAACCCAGACAGAGTCCCCTTCGCGAGGGACCGGGAAGGACTTTAGACCCTCCTCCGGTCTGGCCGGCGCCCCTTCCATCGCGTCCAAGGTCAAAACGGAAAAAGATTCAAGTATCTTCCTGGCGCTGCTTCAACTGGAAAGTCAGGTTCGCAAGGCCCAAACGGTGAAAGAACTCTGTTTTCTGCTGGCCAATGAGACCCGGCGTCTCGTGGACTTTCGACAAGCCTGTATTTTTTCCATCACGCCGAAAGGGCGGATGCGGGGCAGGGTGGAAGCGGTGTCCAGTGTGGCCGTGGTTGACCGCAATGCGCCGATGATCACTTGGATTGAACGCGTCATTTCAGAATTATGGGAACAAGGCAGCCTCAAAGATTCCCGTCCTCTCTCCTCCACTCATTGTTCGACAGAACTCCAACGTGATTGGAAGTTCTTTGCGTTTCCACATGTCCTCTGGTGTCCATTGATCCGCGCCGATCAGCAGGTGATTGGTGGCTTGTGGTTGACCAGGGAGATCCCCTGGAAAGATGGGGAAGTGCAATTGGTCCGGCGGTTTGCCGAAACGGTGGCTCATGCCTGGCAGGCGCTTGGGGGCACGAAACGGAGAGTCACAAACTGGAAGGTGCTCAAGAACTGGCTATGGGGAGTACTGGTGGTCGTGATGGCCGCCATGTGGCTGCCCGTGCGATTGTCCACGCTGGCTCCTGTGGAAGTGGTGCCCCGGGATCCGTCGGTGGTGACGGCCCCCTTGGATGGGGTGCTGGGAGAAATCCTCGTCCACCCGAATACCCTGGTTCAGACGGGGCAAACGCTTTTTCGCTATGAGGACACCACATTCCGGAATCAATTTGAAGTGGCGGAAAAGAATCTGTCCGTCACCTGGATGGAGTATCGCAAAGTGTCGCAGGGCGCCTTTGTTGACCATGACACCGGTGCGGGCATGCCCGTGCAAGCCTCGGAAGTCCGGCTGAAGGAAGCGGAACGGGATTACGCCTGGGACATGTTACAGCAAGTGGAGGTTAAAGCTCCCCAGGCGGGTATCGTGATTTTCACAGATAAATCCGAATGGATCGGCAAGCCGGTGGTGGTGGGCGAACGTATTATGGAAGTGGCCGATCCCCAGAAGTTTGAATTGAAAATTGATCTACCGGTGGAAGACGCTATCGTGTTACGGGAAGGGGCCGAGATTGAGGTGTTTTTAAATGCCAATCCCTTACGAGCCATTCCTGCCCGATTACTCCATGCGAGTTACCATGCGAGTATTCTCCCGACCAATGTCCTGGCTTATCGGGTGGAAGCCGAGTTTATCGACCCGCCTGACGATATTCGAATCGGCTGGCAAGGCACCGCCAAAATCTATGGGGAACCGGTCACGCTCTTTTTCCATCTCTTCCGGCGCCCCCTCGGAGTTCTTCGACAAACGTTAGGTTTCTAAATGGGTCGGCCAAAGCCTCACGAAGACGTTCCCCTTCCTCTCTTGCGTGAAGATCTTCAGATCCTGCCCGGTACCCCCACGCCCGATGGCGTCCCGACCTGGACGATCGTGGACACGGTTCGAAATCAATTTTTCCAAATTGAATGGGCCGAGTTCCAACTGCTTTCACATTGGCAGGCGGGAACGGCCGAAGGACTGGTGGATCTGGTGACCCGAACCACCTCGGCCAAGGTCTCAACCGGGAATGTGCTGGAGTTGATCCAGTTTCTCTATCGGAACAATTTAACCCGGGATTCTTTAGCCGGTGGAAGTCAGGGGTTCCTCGGGCAGGCCGAACAGGCGAAACAACATTGGCTGCTGAGAGTGCTTCACAACTATTTATTTTTCAGAATTCCCTTATGGAACCCCGACCGGTTCTTGCGAGCAACGCTTCCGTTCGTCACTCCGCTGTTTAGTCGCTGGGCCTTAAGGTGTGTGATTATATTGGGTGTGATCGGGTGTATGGGAGTCGTGCGGCAGTGGGTATCGTTTGCCAATGTCTTTTTATACTTTTTTACGTTGCAAGGGATGGCCGGTTATATCATCGGGTTGGTGGCCATTAAGATCTTGCATGAACTGGGGCATGCCTATACCGCCGTTCGATACGGGTGCCGGGTTCCCACGATGGGCCTCGGGTTCCTGATTATGGTGCCTGTCCTCTATACCGACACGACCGACTCCTGGCGGCTCACGGTCCGGAAGCAACGCGCGGCCATTGCCGCTGCGGGAATGATGGTGGAACTCAGTGTGGCGATGCTCGCGACTTTTTTGTGGAATTTCTGTCCTGAGGGCATTGTCAAAAGTATGCTCTTTGTCTTGGCGACCACCAGTTGGGTCACGGGGTTGTTGATCAATTTGAATCCGCTGCTCCGTTTTGACGGCTACTACGTCCTCTCCGATTGGCTGGGTGTCCCGAATTTGCAATCACGGGCCTTCGGGTTTGGTCGTTGGAAATTACGGGAATGGCTGTTTGCCTGGGGAGATGCTCCTCCGGAACAGATGCCCCCGCAACGTCAATCGGTGCTGATCGCCTATGCGTGGGCGGTGTGGGTCTACCGGGCCGTCGTGTTCGTTGGCATTGCGGTCCTGGTGTATTACTTTTTTTTCAAGGTCTTGGGCGTCATCCTCTTTCTCGTAGAAATAGGCTGGTTTGTGGCATGGCCGGTCTATGAGGAGCTGCAGGTCTGGTGGACACGTCGGGCGGCCGTGACCCAATCCTGGCGAGGGCGGGGAATCGGAATCGCACTGACGGGGTGTCTGCTCATGAGCCTGATGCCCTTGGATACGACAGTGGAGATTCCCGCGATTCTTGAAGCTCCGGAACGCACGACGATGTTTCCGCCGGCTCCGGCAATGGTGGTGGAGGTGTTGGTGGAGGAGGGAGATCGGGTGGAACATGGGCAAACACTTGTAATTTTACAGTCGCCTCAGGTGGAACATCAGATTGATATTATCGGGCATCGCATTGCGGCCTTAGAATTGCGCGCGGAACGAGAAGTCGCCTATCAGGATGATCGGAATGATCATCTGGTGATTTGGGAGACGCTGGCGGGCGAGCGAAAGGCGTTGGCCGGCCTGGTTACGCTCCGGGACCACTTGATCATGCGTGCTCCGTTCTCCGGCGTGGTCACGGATCTGGCGTCGTCACTTCATCCAGGTTTATGGGTGAATACCGACATGGCAATGGCCCATGTGATTGGGGAACATCCATCCGTGATGCTGGCCCTCGCCACGGAAAAAGAAAAAGCCCGGCTCTCGGTGGGGAATGAAGGATGGTTTTATCCGGACGACCCCACGCGACATGCCCGACAGGGGCAGCTTCGGGACCTTCGTCATGTGGACGAATCCGAACTGGCGCTACCGTATTTAGCCTCCACCTATTCCGGAGGTGTGCCCGTGCGCCAGGATGCGCGGGGCAAATTGATTCCCGAGCATTCCGTGTACCGGGTGGAGCTGGATGTGACGGACAAGGGTCCATCCTGGAATCAGGTGGTGCGAGGGGTGGTCCATGTGAAGGGCAATGGGCAAAGTGTGATGGGGCATCTCTGGGCACAAGCGGCCTCCATCCTCATTCGGGAAAGCGGAGCCTGATTGTTAGGTGGCAACGTGGGGTTGGGGAGAGGCGCCAGGTTGAGTGGCCTTTTCTTCGGCTACGGCAACAAGGAAAATCCTGGAGACTTCCCTGCCTCACGATCAAACGTTACAGTCGTGGTGCAATCATGACCACCATTAATTCGGCTCAATAAATGGTCGGCAAAATCGGCACGGCTCTTTCGGTAATCGTCCAAAGCTTGCCAGACCACCTGAGGATCTTCAACTCGTAATTGGGCGACACGCAATACTTGTTCGATGGTTTTTACGAGAGTCTCTTTTGTCTGGCGGTAACAGCCCTCAAGAACCCAAAGCGTTTCACACAGCACCAAGTGGTTTAAAAAACCGGGTTTTTCCTGAGAGCATTGCTTCTCAATAAGTTGCGTAGCAGCTTTGGATTGGGCGGGATCGTCTTGGACGAGATAGCGGACGAGCACATTCGTATCGAGGCCTATCATGGTTGGCCCCCTCGCTGCTTTATGGCAGCTCGCATGGCTTCAAGGGTGACCGGTTGTTTTAGCTTGGGAATCAGACCTTTTAAAATTGTGACATCCGAGGTCACCGGCCAAACGGTAATTCGCCCATCAGTCCCTACAAGAAACTCCACCCGATCTCCGGGTTGTAGTTTTAATTGTTCTCGAATTTTCTTAGGAAGGGTAATTTGTCCTTTGCTGGTTAACGTGGCAACGGGCATGGCATCCTCCTTTCATTTATATTAAATCCTTACTATAGAGTAAGGATTTCTGTCAACTGTATTTGTGTGGGTAGGCTTCTGACGCACGACGCCCTTTGAGCCACGAGTCCTGTGTGATGGAGCCGCCCTCGCCACGGAAAAAGAAAAAGCCTGGCTTTCGATGGGGAATGAAGGATGGTTTTATCCAGACGACCCCACCCGACCTCCCAGACAGGGGCGGCTTACGGACCTTCGTCATGTGGACGAATCCGAAATGGCGCTACCGTATTTAGCCTCCATTCTCATTCGGGAAAGCGGAGCCTAATTCTTCAGAAGGAAAGTGTGGGTGGGAACATTTTCTGCGTGAGCGGGATTGTCTATGATGAGATTGCAGACTAGCACAATCGTATTGAAACTCCTCGAAGGTGGTTCCTGAGGTTAATGGCTGTCCGTATGGTTTTAAGTGCAAATGGTTGGTTGGGGTGAGGAACCAGATCGTTTATGACTGTGATATCCGAGGTGGCAGTCTAAACAGAAACCCGCAATTCAGATTTGACAAGAAAATGCACCAGGTCCCCGGGTTGTAGCTTTTTATTGTTCCCGAATGTTTTTTGGGAAGGGTTATGTGTTTTGCCGGTCAACATGGCAACAGGTATACCCGAGTCCTTTTCTTTTTTTATTAGAGGGTATGGATATCTGTAAACTATAATTTTGGAGATAGGCTCCCTTGAGTTCAACCGGCATTGTCACACTCGCTGGGAGTTTCTCCGCTGGTGTCTGAAACGCCAACGTTTTATGTGGCCGTTGAATCAGCTGTAACGCCACGCGCTCTAATGCCTCTTGTGGGTACCGAGCCGGATCCGTCCCCTTGGGGAAATACTGAGGGTGGCCATATGGGTGTTCTTCGATTCCGACAGTCAATCCTCTTTCCAGTGCCCCAGAATGCCCCGATTATAAATGGCCGCTGGCCGCGCCCTCTTTCCATTGTTTCTCAACCGTGGCTTTCTGCGCCGCTGACAATTCGGAACGGTCTAATTGGCCCTACGCAACACGCTCCATGGCAACAAGTTTCGACTTGGTGAGGCATTGATCCATTGAACTCAAGCCGTGAGCTAGGGAGTCTTTTGGCACATGGCGGACAAACAAGTTATTGCGGGCAGAGGGCATTACCTAATGGTATGGAATATGAATCCCTATTGTTGTGTTTCTTACGTGTCCCCTTCTGTCATGCGGCTCTACTCGCCTTTATCCTGTGGCTACGGGTTGGTGGGCTTCTTTCATCAGGTCTAACATGCCGGAGAGTTGCTTTTCCGCCTCTATCATACATTCTTTGAGCCCGTCCTCCTCCAAGCCTGTTAATTTCCACGATTCAGGAGCTACCAGATGTTGCCACTGTGCATGCCCATTTGGTGTCTGGAACCCTTCGGTGAGTGCGCTGGCCATATTGAGGAGCGCCGCTTCAAATCCGTGATCGTTGGTGCAGGACGGCTTGTTTTGATGTCGAATGGCGATCCCGAAATTTTTGGGTAGCTGCCATTCTTCAATGAGTGTTTGCCCCACTTCGGTAAAATCGAACCCCAACATCCGTTGTTCTAAGATATGAATGGGAGTCCCAGTATTAGCGGATTCTCGTAACACCTGTTCTGATGGTTCCGGGAGTTGCTCATAAAGGAGAAGGTGTCCGATATCTCTCAACAGACCCTCCACAAACATCCGTTCACTGTCCACTAGAAAACATTTTCTTGCTAATTCCCGTGCGACCAGTCCGCTAAAGAAACTGTTGGACCAATATACGCTCATACTCATCACGTGTTGGTTGAGGCCTGCGAAGGTCTTGGTGACCGAGATGGCGAGGGTCAAATCATGGAGGGGTTGCATGCCGAGGATTCCGACAGCTCGAGAAATGGTCTCGACCTTTCGAGGCATTGCGTAAAATGCGCTATTCACTAATTTGAGGACGGCGACGGTCATGCCAGGATCAATGCTGATCGCTCTGGACAAATCGGCCATGGTGGATTCTGGATTATCGATAACCTTTTTGACTTGCAGATAAACTTCCGGAAGCGTAAAGAGCTTGGTGCAATTTTTTACCAGTTCCTCTGCTGTTAGCATGGCGATCCCTTCTAGTGCCGCTCTGGTGTACAATGGCCTAAACGTTGACCTTTTCTTATAGTTTTCGGATATTTCCTTGTGTTACTTAACGTGAAGCTCCTCCCAGCTGAGGGCATTGTGTACATGTGTTATCAAATTACAACTTCGCATTCCTCCCTCTCAGCAGGTTGAGTGTATTCTGCGCTGTTTTTATGAATCGTTTTCCGTTCCAGATTGGCTATTCGGCCATGTACCCGGGCGTGGTTGATTCCCAAACGGTCGGTTTGGGGAGCATGCAGGAGAGAACAGGTCCCTGTTTTGTCAGATTAGGTTGCGGTCAGGCATGTGAAGGAAGGAGGAAGGACAGAGGAACGATTAGGCACGATCAGAAGTATGAGAGTTGGAGGCCGAAGACATTGCTGAAATTTTTTTTTGGATGCGGTTTCTTCCCCATGTGATGATGACAAATGAGAGGCCTAGAGCAATGGGCACGAAGATCCCAGAGGCCAATTCATACTTCTC
>JAUIKP010000477.1 GCA_030430725.1 Nitrospiria bacterium | reverse complement strand
CACCCTGATCCCGGGAATGTCTACCTCAGTACGGGCTATGATAATCTCGCACTGCATCAAGTGACTTCTGAAGAGTTGGGTCAATTTAACCTCTTCCAGGTTCACCCGTTGGATCATTTGGGGTTTGTAATGGATTCTCCGGCAAGTGTGGATGCACTATTTTCGGAAGCCACAACACAGGGCCTCACGATTGTGAAACCTTTGAAGCAACATCGCGACGGCAGTTATTCGTTTTATCTCTCGGATCCGGATCAGAATACGATTCAGGTGTTGTTTGAACCCTCAATCCAATTGTAATTGTAATAGAGCAGGGTCGAACCCTCGTGGTTCCTTCCTTTCGCAGCATACGAGACAGTTTACTCTCCCCCTCATCTTGCCATGAATCCTTGGACCACTATTGATCCCACGCAGCATGTTGGACTGAATCCTTGGGTCTGGGTTCAGTTGGAGAGTACTGAACCGCCCGGACCTTTTCCGTTTTTGGGCGGGGTTGACCCGGAGGTCGTCAGGAGTCTTCATCAGGTGCATGAGATTATGATGAGTGGTATCGAGACCGCCATCAGCGACATCATGGCCAAACGTGCTTCCGTGGATGACCCTCAATTACCCCGTCGCTTGGAGGATGCCTATGCCGAAGTGGTGCAATCTCGTCCTTCCCTCCAACGACATATTCAGTGCGGACGGAAATCCGATGGGACCTTTCACTGGGACTATCCCAAAAATTCCACAGCCTCGGCCAGGATGACATATGGAGGGTTGCGGATTTTTAATTCCGTCACGCGGCAAGCGATCCCCTTCGGGTTTGAGCGGCCAATCGGGCCGAATGTGGGGCATTTTCTTGGTTTTCTCACTGGCCGGCATACAATGGGGGAGATTCAAGCGGTGGCCCAGGCAGGTGGGCGAGATCTTGAACGGCAATTGGCGCAGCTCTTTACCTTATTGAAAGACCATGATTGTCTGGCCATCGCTCCCAACACTTCCCTTGAGGCACATTGGCGTAAAGTCACGCGGGACCAGGATGTCGTGCATCTGGGGCATGCGGCGTTGATGTATCGACACCAGGATAATTTTTTGTGGTTTGATCCCTGGCTCATGCCATGGTTCGCGGAGTCGCCTGTGCCGTCTCTGTGGGCCAACCTTCTTCCGCGCCCGGCTGGAATTTTTCTCACCCATGACCATGACGACCATGTCGATCCCCGCACTTTGTACCACTTGCCCAAAGATGTGCCCATCTTTGTGCCGAGTCGACGCAACCGGAAAGCGCTGCATTATGATTATCTGTCCCTTCTGAGAGAGTTAGGTTTTTCGCAGGTCAGAGAGCTGGCTCACGGGGAAAGTTGGCGTATTGGGGACGCCCAGGTCGTATCCGTGCCGTTTTTCGGCGAAGATCCCTGTGATGTGGAATTTCCGCGAAATTGTTATTTGGTGGCGGACCGGGGGAGAAACACGCTGGTGCATGCCGATAGCGGGCCGACCAATGATGGCCGCTCGGCATTGCAAGACAAGGTCATGGCCAACCTCGTGTCAAAGTACGGTCCGATTTCTTTGGTCTTTGCCTCTCAACAACAACTCAAAGAAGTCCGGAGTTATGCGGCCTATGCCTGTCTCTCTCCGCCGGGAAGCTGGTTGAAGGTGGGAGAAAACGGCTTTTTGACCAATGCCTATTTAGCCGAGTTGTGTCGAACCGCTCAAGCTAAGCTCTTTGTCTCCTATGCGACAGGGGGTGCGGATTGGTATCCCGATCATTTATCATTTATGTTCAGTGGGCGTAACCCGGCCCGTACGGCCTTGCTCACCGCAAATTGGGATCCTCCTGAAAGTCTTAGTCAGGAACTGGCACCGTTTGGATGTCGCTATCATTTCGGGCAGGCCTTCGATGTGTTTGGAGCCGGGCCCAACGGGGAAACCCTCGTGTCTCATCTGGCGGACCAATTGACACCGATCGGTTTATACCAGTTGGATCATGCCCCTCCTCCCTTTCTGCGAAAACATCGTTAGCCGGTGGGAGTCGGGAACGGGTGAGAAGTACTCAGGTTTGAGCCACCAGAATTCCTGCTTGGCCTCTTCCAGTAAGTCCGGTATGATTGACCCTCACGCCTACAGTGTTCCTTGGTAGCAAAGGGAGGCAACGTTTCATGGTGCAGGAATCTGAAGACCTAACTGAATATATAGAAGAAGTGGCGGTGGTCGGTGTCAAAGTACGGGACCTGGGAGAGGTGAAAAAAACCCGGACCGATGATCATACCGTGAAGGTCGGTGATTGGGTCTTGTTGGATTTAGACAACGACCATACCTTTGGCAAAGTCTACCTTCCTCCTCAATTCCTCCCGTTTACCCCGCCGATGCGGGTGATGCGGCAGATTATTCGAAAAGCCACCGAGGAAGATGAACGCCAGATTGCGCGCCAGCTGCGATTGGCACAGGAGGGTGAGGAATTTTGCCAGGAACGGATTGCCGAATTGGGGCTCGGCATGACGTTGGTGGAAGTGTTTGGTTCATTTGCCCAGCGATCTCTCACCTTCACCTATACGGCCGATGAGCGGATTGATTTTCGCCAACTGGTCAAAGATCTGGCCAGGCGATTTGGGTGCCGGATTGAGATGCGCCAAATTTCAAGTCGGGAGGAAGCCGCTCGACTGAGTGGCGTTGATACCTGCGGATTGGTGCTCTGTTGCTCGAGTTTTTTAACCGATTTTAAGCCCGTCTATCCTCGCGGTCGGGCTGACGCACCCATGAACGGCATGGATAGTCATCGGATCGGGGTCTGTGGCCGGATGAAATGCTGCTTGTTATATGAGGAAGAGGGTTGGACCCTCACTCGACGCAAGCCACAGCCATTAATACGTCCCACGAGACGGTAATACGATGTTGGTCAAAAAGGGTGGTTGTGAGTTTTGGGGCAGCTGAGCCGCCTCCGTCCGCTGGAATGGTCACCGGGAGAGGCTGTTGATTATTTTAATTTTTTGCCCTTTCATAGGCGTATGAGTGACAGAGATTTCCCCGAGGACAATGAGGAAGTGTTCAAAAAGGCTCGTTCAGCAAGGCCGCAGCTATTGGAGCGAGCGGAGCGTACGGAGGAGTACGTGAGCACGGCCAAGGGGCGAGAA
>JAUIKP010000476.1 GCA_030430725.1 Nitrospiria bacterium | reverse complement strand
CTTCGGGGAGGATTCGGTCCCTCGAAGTGAATCAATTTTTCGAGGGACCGAGGGAATTAGCAGCTAACTCCCGATTGGACCTCCGTCGTCTTTTGTGATGACAATGCACGATGAGCGAGGCCGCCCTCCGGCTTCACCATCCGGCCAAGAACTGTAGCGCTTCGGGTCAGCCGGGTCGTTGGCTGTTGGGGCCTCTCCCGGGTGTTGGATCCCCACAAACATCGTCTTCTCATCGGGTGTAGTGGATATCCCCGTGATTTCACAGCCGTTTGGCCCAACGAGGAACCGCCGCGTCTCACGTGTGGTTGGATCGACGCACAGCATTTGATTGTTTCCGAATCCGGCATACTCTCCCGAATTGGTAGTGCGGGCGGAGACATCGGTTTGAATCCATATCCGGCCGCTGGGGGCCACATACACGCCGTCTGGTGAACCGTATTTGTCTCCGAAGATGGTGGATCCATGCGAGGCCTCTCCTGGATCGCCGCACAGAGCAAAGATCTCCCATTCAAAGGATTTATCTGTCCAATCGTGCTGATATTTCCAGGTAATGATGTGCCCGAAATGATTCGGGCTGCGGGGGTTTGGTGCATCATTGGGCGGATTCGATTCGGTGCCCCGGCGAGTATTATTGGTGAAAGTGGCGATGACGGTCAGTGACTCAGGGAAGGTGTCGATCCATTCGGGCCGATCCATTTTCGTGGCTCCAACCGCATCGGCAGCCCCACGGGTATTGATCAGAATGTCATTTAAGCCCCAACCGGCCAACATCGGATGGTCTGGTGTTAAGGGAATCCACTCGCCAAATCCCGTATCATGAAATTTGGCCACATACAGGTTACCGTCATCCAAAGGGTGAATTCCGGTTTGCAGTGCCCTGCGCCAGGGTAGATGTGACACAAAGCGATATACGTATTCGAACCGTTCATCATCGCCCATATACACCACGACTTTTCCGTGTTTGGTTTCCTGAACCTTGGCCCCTTCGTGTTTGAAACGACCAAGCGCGCTACGCTTCACCGGAATCGAATGAGGCTGAAAGGGATTAATCTCCACGACATAGCCGAACCGATGTGGTTCATGGGGCTCTTCATCCACTTGGAAACGTTTGTCTGTGGTATGCCAAAGATACCCAAAACCTTCACTGTCTATTCCATACCTGGCTTCCAGTTCGGTGGGAGGCTCGTTTTTCCGAAAATACCCGTTGAAGTTTTCCTCGCATGCCAGATAGGTTCCCCAGGGGGTCAATCCTATGGCGCAATTGTTCAATGTGCCTAAGACTCTCCTACCTGTTGGATCTTCGCTGGTGACGAGACGAGGATCTCCTGCAGCGGGTCCGCTTATATTGATGGGAGTCAACCCGGTAATTCGACGCGCGAAACGAGAACGGCGAACGACCTGCCATGTTTTTCGTCGGCCATGGCGGTAGAAAAACTGGTTTTCCTTATTGTCGTCGTCATCATCATTCATGCCCTGATGCCGCTGTCGAATTTCGATAATGGACACACCATGCGCATTCAGCGATTTCCTCGTTTTTTCGGAGTCCCAATTTGCGGTTCCATCCGGAAACAAGAGTTCATCATCGGTATACTCATTATTTTGAACGAGGAGCCCGCGTCGGGACCCGAGAATTGGGAAATACGCTAACCCGTCGTTATGCATTCCCCATTGCAAGGCTTGATCATCGGCAGAATTACTTGCATCCTGCTTAAAGAATGGCCCACGGGAAATGGGATCACCCCATGAAATAAGCACATCGGCCCTGTATCCCGGAGGAACGACGACGGTATCTTCAGAAGAAACGGGAATGCCTTGAAACCCAAGCACCGGATGGTTTTTCCGACCCCATCGGTGAGCGGAAACGGGTACCGCATGCAGTAAGGCCTCAATTCCTCCAAGGGAAAGGGTCGCAACTGCCGCCAGGCTTCCGCTCAGGATATGGCGGCGGGACATTCGAGTTCCAAGGACCTCGTTGAAGGTATGATTTTCAGAAGAATTACTTACCGGGTTGTCTTCATCACATTTGGCCATGTTCGTCTCCCTTGTTAAATTTTCCCAGCCGCTGAGATTGAGTGAGTCTGCATTGGACATGAAGAGACTTCTGATGGGGTCCCGTCATGCATTCCCCAGGTTGTTCTATTGATTTCCCTTAATTGAGGCGCCCAAGATTGATGAACTGCGTCTCTCCGTTTGAATCGTCCACGCCGTCATTGTCCGTCGCTATGAGGGTGTTTCCATTCGGAAGGACGGTTAAACCCTCAACCTTTTCAATAATGGGGCCTTTGGGTGATTGAAGGTCTGGAATTAAGTCACGGACTGAGGTTTTGGTCAGGATAGGAAATGTACCCCCTTCGGCAACCGGATCAATCCCGTTGACAGAAAACGCATAGATTTTTTTAATGCGGGCATCGCTGCCGGCTTGATTGTCACGTTCGATAACCCAAAACGTCTCGGGACCGACTGCGACAATTTCCGATAATCCCACCCAGCCACCATTCGGCGATTCCCGTGGGTCAAGGGGATAATAGAAAAATGCCCATTCCTTGGTGTTCGTATCATACCGGGCAATTCGCACATACCCTTCCGGATCGTCTACCCACTCTCGCTGAATAGCCACATACACGAATTCCCCTGTCCCGGAGGGTTGCTCAACGGTGGCGACACCTTCGAATCCGAAACGTCGTTGTTTGGCGTTGGTGGCATCCGGAAGAGGAACGCGTTCCAGAAGAGTTCCATCATCGGCGACGCGGATTAACTCATTGAGGGAGGTCACGGGACGTTCAGGGTCATCAACACTTCCTCCACCTTCCGATGCCACCCAAAAGCCCCCGGGAGGTCGAACGGCCAAACCCTCTATATCTAAATTGACGGGGTGGCCGTTTTCTCTGAGAACGATGGAGTGAGTGATGACCGCCGGAAATTCTGTCACATCCACTTTGAACAGCCGGCTTTCTTGATAGAAACTATCTTGCGCGGTATACACGTGCTCGGAGGTGGTGGGATCCGCGGCCAGTGCGGACAGCGCCCCCCAGGGAATTGGCAGGCCATTTTGATCGTTGGCCGATATAATCGTTGGATAGGTCGGATTGTAATGTCCCAATTTATAGAGGGTGATGACACTA
>JAUIKP010000475.1 GCA_030430725.1 Nitrospiria bacterium | reverse complement strand
TAGGGCTTGGCATCAGAGGTTGATCTAGTCTCACAACTGCTCCATGGTCAAAACGTTATGAGGCCAAAAATGGATTGAGGAAATTGTGAATCCCTATTTTTGCTCCTTTCATCGCATCAAGTATGGGAGTTTGGCGAGAAGTTTGGTCATTAGGAAAAGACTCGTAATTCAACACGAGTCAGCTCCCGTAATGAAATTCAGTTTCTTGAGACTAACGAGTATGCTCATTTTCATGGGAAGATATATATTTGATATATATTTTTTTACTCTTCAAAGCCTGTGAGTTCTTAAACGAATGGGTGATAAAATGGAGGTATTGATGAACCGAATTCTGTATTTTTTATTCAGCATAGGATTGGCGGCACTGTCGATAGGGGAAATGGCGGCTTTGTCTCAAGAAAGTCTTGCAGCAGAAAAGACTCAATATGCCAAAGCCACATTTGCCGGAGGATGCTTTTGGTGCATGGAAGAGGTGTATGAAAAAGTTGATGGAGTCCTGTCTGTTGTCTCCGGATATACGGGCGGCCACCTGTCCAATCCCACATATGAGCAAGTTTCGGCCGGAGGAACCGGGCATGCTGAAGCCGTTGAGGTGACTTACGATCCCACCAAGGTCACGTATCAGCATTTGTTGGAAGTGTTTTGGCATAATGTTGACCCTACAACACCGAATGCCCAGTTCTGTGATCATGGCAATCAATATCGAACCGCGATTTTCTACCATGACGAAATGCAAAAAATGTTAATCGACGAATCCAAGCAGGGAGTGGAGAGTTCCAAGTCATTTCCGCAACCAATCGTGACCGAAATTGTTCCGTTTTCGGCCTTCTTCTCTGCCGAAGACTATCATCAGGATTTTTATAAAAAGAATCCCGTCCGGTACAAATTTTATAAATGGAATTGTGGACGTTCGCAGCGTTTGGAAGAATTATGGGGAAAGCCATAATCCTATCAACCCACCCGTTTCTGACATGTACTTTATAGTCTTGGTTTTAAAAGGGTGGTAGACTTTTTTTGGTTCTCTTGACCTTTAACTGCCGCACATACTGTGGGAGCTTGCCTGACATGATTCTTGTGGCTGGCGTCGGATGACTCCTTTCTTCTTCCGCCTGCTCGCGGTCAATGGAGGAGTAGGATAGGACAGCCCATGTTCCTTTTTTTGATGGTTCTATAATGGAATTCTATGGCGAGGCAATGCATCAAAATTTAAATGGCCAGTCTATTTCCTGGGATCTATGCTGGAGAGGTGTGCGAAATGTTTCCGGAAATGTGGGCCAAATCTTTCCTCCTATCCGGGAAAAAGACAATCGTCATGTTTATTTATGAACCGTCCACTTAGAAATGGTATTGCCGACGAGAATGAGCAATACCCCAAAACTGCATTAGTCCCCTTCCCCCCCTTTTTTGGCTGTTGGATCACGATTCAAGCCTCGGCACTGACAAATGACCAATTCAAACCCAACATCTTCAGTTGTAGTCTGAAATACTTCTTCCTTTGGATGAAGGCCAGATTAAAGGACTTCTTCTTTAATTCCGGATGTATGAAAGATTTTTTTAGTAGTCCAGAATTGAAAAAGGCAATTCTCGCTTCGCGGACTGGCCGGGTGATGTGTGTGTGGACATGGGTGGGAGTGGTCCTCTCTCTGTCTATTCTGGGTTGTCAGATGCGAGAGGTGCAACCAACATTCAAAGATGAATGTGGGATTCTTCGTCCCAACGTCGAGTGGTTTAATCGGATTAAGGTGTTGAATCTCTTAAGTCAGGCTTTTTCCCGAAAATGCGATGCCGCATTCATTGAGTACACGAAACAAGCCCGATCTGGATTTCGCGATAAGACTTTTTCCTTCTCTCGTGAAATGGCCGGAGTCTTTTTATCTGATGGGGTGCTTACGGATTATGTGTTGGAATCGTACGAGCGGGCATATTTAAGCGTTTTGCTTGCCGCGAGTTATCTGAGGACCGGACAGGTCGAGGATGCAAAAGTGGAATTACGGCGGTTGGACCATGAACTGTTCGCTCCGTTGTACAATTTTGGTGAAGACCCCGTCAATCTTGTGCTTTCCGCCGTGCTATGGGAAGTCCTTGGTGAACCAGAAGATGCCAGAACCGATTGGTTCAGGCTGGCGGAGCCCACCAGTTCTTTTCTTCTGCCTGTGCCTCCTGTTCTTCAATCGTTTGCCCAACAGCAGGTGATCAGGCTCGATCAGGGTGCACGTCCTACCCCTCGATGGGTGGTCCATGGGATTGGTCGCTTTCCTGAGGTCGATTGGGATTTCAAATTGTTTGGCGTCCCTAATGGATACTTTGTGATTCATCCCAAGCCGCCTTTTCAGAAATTGTGCGTCTCTGAAACGGGCCTACGTCTTTCAACCGAAAGTTGGTTTGCAAAAATCGCGCACAGGCATGATCATGCTTACCACCCTCTTTTGAACATTCAGAGTTGGATTCGCTTACCTGTCGGTGTGGTGTATGGACTAGTGCCTTTTTCTCTTGGGGTCGGGGTGGCTGTAAGTGGGTGTGCGGGGGCAGCCTCACTTGGAGGAAGAGGCAGTGGTGACTTGTGTGCCTTGTCCATTCTGGGTGGCGCGCAGTTAATGCAAATTGCTCCCACAGTGTTTCAGAATACCGTCCGTCCGGATTTACGTCATTGGGAACTGCTTCCTGCGGCGATTGTTGTCACTCAGGAATCCGATGTGGGCTCTGAGCCCTGTGATAGTCGTCAGGCTCGGTTGCACCTTTTGGTGACTCGTGCTCCTGGCCCTCCTCTTAGTCCTTAAAAATTGGAAATTTTTTCAGAACCATTTCATCCAGACGGGAATGCCTCCTTTTCAGTTAGTGGTCCATACCAGTTCAAAAAAAATGGATTCGGTCAATTTTTATTTAATTTGGTAATGAGCCTTAGGGGAATTTGGGAGCTAATGGCCCGAAGGAATATCGCCCCCAAAATAAAATAGGCTCTAAGGGTTTTATCTGTTTCGATACAATGTGTATCGAAACAGAGAATGTATGAATCGCAAAGAATAAGGTGATAGACCGACAAAGAAGAATACGCGTTGGATATCCCCTAGTTTTTTCTTCACCCCCCCTATATGTCATACTGCATTATCATGGGAATAGGTCTTGCTCTATGAAAGGGGTATCTTATGACATACACAC
>JAUIKP010000015.1 GCA_030430725.1 Nitrospiria bacterium | reverse complement strand
AATAAGCATCTGTTGCCGGAGACCGACCGCGACCACAATACCGATCAGGCTGACGGAAAAGACCCATACAGAGAGTAGAGACCAAGGCAATTGCTCACCCGTCAAAATGGCCAAGGCGGGAATCGGGGCCACCAACCCTGACGAGATAATGGATGCAGCCGAAGAGGCCGTGGTTTGATTGATATTATTCTCGAGCAGACCCCAGTGCTCGGTTTGGGCAGTGGTTTCGAATATTTTCCAAAACGCATAACTGAGCAAGGCTGCCGTAATGGACATATTAAATGTCCAGCCAATCTTCAGCCCGCTGTAGATATTGCAGGGCGTGAGAAGAACGCCCAGGACCATCCCCGTGGCAATAGCCCGAAGCGTCAACTGTGGATGGGTCGTATTGGCTGGGGGAAAGGTGGATGCGGGTGGATGTGAAGACATCAAGCCAGACAGGGCAATGAGGAGAACATCCGCAAAGGGAGTGCACTGAACATCCTGTCGTCTGGTAGCGGAGCAGCGCTATGGGTCATGTTGGTGCTCACCATGGCGTCGGACCATGTCCTCGAGGGTGTGGGGAAAAGACGTTTCTTCAATCGGTTGAGTAGGAAAATCATTATCGGACCCTAACGTATCGCGATCTCTCCAAAACACCGGTTCATTTTGCATATACACGGCCAATAACGTCGCAATAGCCCCGAGTCCACTCAAATGAGTCCGCTCATAGCCATGGGAAGAATCGACACCAAACGTGAGGAGAGCCGTTCGAATGTCGTTCCCGGCCTCTACGGCCGACGCACTGTCACTTCTGTAGTCGCAAAAAATGTCGCGCTGAAACGGAATGTCATGTTCTACACATAAGGCGATGAGCCGCCTGACCAGGTGATAATCAAAAGGCCCGGCGGAATCGGCCATGGCAATCGTCGCGCCAAATTCGCTCGAGGCTTGAAAGGGCGCAGGCGTACCGTTATCTATCGTGATCATTTCTGCCACATCACCATGCAAGACCGCCGATGCCCCTGATCCAACCTCTTCGGAAATCGTAAACAGTAAATGGCAATCCACAGGAAGCGTGGCCCCTGTCTCAAGGATGGATTTGGCTGCCGCCAGGATAGTGGCCACTCCGGCCTTATCGTCCAAATGCCGGGAATTAATAAAACCATTGGGACTAATTTCCGGTAAAGGATCAATGGCAATGAAATCACCAACATGAATCCCGAGTCGTTGGAGATCCTGTTCGGTGGATAAGGGCTGGATACGTCCGTTGACGTCCGTCACAGTTTCATCGAGTCGAACTTCCAGATTCTTCCAGGACACCGGTTGCGTATCAATTTCGTCTCCATAGGTGTGGCCTGAGGCTTTCAGGGGCAGGACGGTGCCACGATGCATACTGGTATCGGAAAAGACGGTCACACGGGCACCCTCCGCAAAACGGCTGGACCAGGTTCCGATTGGCACAATGGCCAACCGGCCGTTGGTTTTCAGCCATTTGACCAGAGCTCCCAGCGTATCCAGGTGAGCCACAATGGCTCGATCAGGCGTACTGACTTTTCCTGCCATAGTGGCGCGAATGGCTCCGCGCCGCGTGAGTTCGAAGGGAATCCCTAATTGTTTCAGTTCACCCGACACCGCATGGACAATTTGATCGGTATAGCCGGTCGGGCTCGGAATCGCCAAGAGTTTTTGGAGAATATGAAGGAGGTACTGCGTGTCAATTTTTGAATCGATCATACAACTCCCTATCACCCCCCAAAAACTACTTTAATTTTGTGGGCGTTTTGGTTTGAGGAAACAACAGGTCAATAAACCGTTCCGCCGTCGGTTGCGGTTCATGATTGGCGAGACCGGGTCGCTCATTGGCTTCAATTATGACATAGTCAGGCTTGGAAACGGTCGTAACGATAAAATCGAATCCCACCACGGGAATAGCCAGTGCTTCGGCACCAATCACCGCCGCAGTGGCTAAATCAGGATGCAGTTTTCCGGTCACATCATGGATGGTTCCCCCGGTATGCAGATTGGCGGTCTTACGCACGGTAATAGTTTTGCCTTTGGGTAACACCTCTGTGAGAGTATAGCCGCCTTCCTTAATACACCGCTTGGTTTCTCCGTCCAAAGGAATCCGACTCTCGCCGCCCGTCAATCGTTCCCGTCGCTGACTCTGCCGATCAATTAATTCGGCAATCGTATGATGTCCCGTCCCTGTGATTCGAGGTGGTCGTCGAACCGCAGCGGCCACCACTTCATAATTGATCAACACAATGCGCAGGTCCTCACCTTTCACATATTGTTCCAGAATGACGTGATCACCATATTTGCCGGCACGGGTGATTGCCGACTCCATTTCCTTGACCCTATGCACACCTACACTCACACCAGCGCCTTGTTCCCCCGTCGCCGGTTTGACAACTATGGACCGGTATTGTCCAAGAAATTCACCATTCTGCTTCCGCCCATTAGCCGATATCTGAGCTGGAACGGATAGGCCGGCTTCTTGTAACACGCGCCGGGTGAGAGTTTTATCCGCACAACGGCTCATCGCTATCGCCGTGGTCAATTCGGATAAGGACTCTCGACAAGTAATGGACCGACCCCCAAAGGTCAAGCGGAAGTATCCATTCTCGGCATCCAGGACGTCGACGTCGATGCTTCGGCGTCTAGCCTCATTGACAATTATGGTGGCATAGGGGTTGAGCCGCTGATCCGGTGTAGGACCTACAAACAATTTTTCATTAATGGTATTTCGCGTTTTCACCGCAAACACAGGAATTCGTCCAAATCCCAGCTTCCGATACAGCGCAATAGCATCATAGTTGTCGTGCAGCACTGAGAGATCCACATAGCTGCACCCCTTGGCCTTCATACGTTCGGCCGCTTGACGAATCAACGCCTCTCCCACTCCGGGATGATGGGCTTGAGGATCGACGGCCAGACTCCAGATGCTACTGCCTTTTTCGGGATCGTCAAATATCAGGCGATGATTCACAGCTAAGATAACGCCGATCACTTCATTGGTGGCCTGGTCTTTCGCGAGTAGATAGCAGAGTTTTTGGGAGCGCCGATGCCTCATCAGTAGATCAGTGTCGGCCGTGACCATGCCCCGTGCCGCATAGATGCGGTTCAAAGCCGTGACATCAGCCTTGGACTGGATGGGAGTGATCATCATGCCTGATTTCTGATTTGGGACGGATTGATAATCACCCAACCACAATCGAAACGTATGCGAAGGATCCAGAAACAGCTTGTGCGGCCGCAGGGCCAGGACCACATGAGGATCCCGTAAATAAAAGGCAATATCCCGGTGCCCGGGACGTTCCTGCATCAGCGTGGATGCCACCTCTTCGGGCCCTGAAAAGGTGTGAGCAAAAATGAGTCGGCCCCAGCCGCAATCCAGGACGACTTTTGGCTTCACTCGCCGGCCCTGGTAGGTCGCCGGCCCAACTTCCCAGTTTTTGACCGTCGGCCCGATTGGTCGTTGGCGGGGGCTCGTCATGTGAAGAGCTTGCGGAGCCTTCAACACATCGCGATCCTTAGATACCATGAGACTGAAGCCACAGTTCCAGTACCCCAAGCTGCCAGAGCTTAGACCCACGTAACGGCGTGAGATGATCATCCGGATTCTTTAACAATTCATCAATATAGTCCCGTTGAAAGATCTCGCGGTTCCGGCTGGTCTGTGACAAAAGCGCCTCTTTTACCATGCCCAGATAAGGCCCCCGCAGATATTTCAAGGCGGGGACGGGAAAGTACCCTTTGGGCCGATCAATGACCCCGGAAGGGATCACCCGGCGGGCAACTTCTTTGAGGATGCCTTTCCCCCCTTGCGCAATTTTCATTTCCGCCGGCACTCGTGCGGCTAATTCGACGACTTCATGATCTAAAAACGGCACCCGCGCTTCCAAGCTCCATGCCATCGTCATGTTGTCGACACGTTTGACCGGATCGTCGACGAGCATAATGGTCGTATCAAGCCGTAGGGCCTTATCGATGGGTCGAGAAGCGCCCGGTTCGGAAAAATGCGTCTCCACAAAACGCTGACTATGATCGTCTCCATGAAACCGTGGATGAATGACTCGAAGAAATTCTTTCTGGTCACGATCAAAAAACACCCGGCGATATTCATCAACCGGATGTTGACTGTTCAACAGGGGAGGATACCAGTGATAGCCGGCGAAAATTTCGTCGGCTCCCTGTCCACTTTGGACCACCGTAACATGCTTGGACACTTCTTTGGAGAGTAGATAAAAACCGATGGCATCGTGGCTGACCATTGGTTCGGACATGGCATGAATGCATCCTGCCAGATTCGGCAGAACGTGCGTCGTATCAACCGGAAGCTTGTGATGACGGGTGGAAAATTCGTTGGCAATGATATCCGAGTAAACGAATTCGTCCCCCTTTTCCTCTCCCACCGTTTCAAACCCAATGGAAAAGGTATTCAAGCCCGTGGCACCTTCAGCCGCTAACAGGCCAACAATGAGGCTTGAGTCCAATCCACCGGACAAAAGAACTCCGACAGGCACATCCGCAATCAGCCGCCGGCGGACAGCCAAACGCAAGACGTCATACAACCGGTCCTGCCAGTCTCCTTCCTTCCACGTTCTCTCATCTTCACGCGGTTCGAATGAGAGTTGCCAATAGTGAACATCTCGTCGTGTTCCCGTTGGCTCGATGACCATCATGGTGCCTGGCGCTAATTTCCGGATGCCTTTCAGCAAGGTATATGGAGCAGGCACCACGGCGTGAAACATGAAATAATGATGAAGGGCCACGGGATCCATCTCCGTGGAGACGTTTCCCCCGGCTAGGAGTGCCGGCAAGGTCGACGCGAACCGAAACTGCTGAGACGTCTCAGCGAAATAGAGCGGTTTAATTCCCAAACGATCACGCGCCAGCACAACCCGCTCTGAATCTCTTTCCCAAATGGCGAACGCAAACATCCCGTTCAGGCGATGAATAAAGCCTTCTCCCCAGGCATGGTAGGCCTTGAGAATGACTTCGGTATCCCCCTGGGAAAAGAAGGTATAGCCTTTCCCTTCCAGCTCAAGTCGCAATTCTTTATAGTTGTAAATCGCCCCATTAAACACAATTCCCAGCCCTAAGGTAGAATCCACCATGGGTTGCTGGGACGATTGGGTCAAGTCAATGACTTTGAGACGTCGGTGCCCAAATCCCAATCGCCCTTGAACGTACATTCCCACGCCATCAGGGCCACGACTGCCCATGGTCGCATTCATGGCCATCAAGTCTTTGGGGTCCACAGGACACCCTGAGAAATTTATCTGTCCAAGAATTCCGCACATTTGCTCATCAACCTTTTAATCATCTTGAAATGCTTTTCTCGCACTTATAATTGTTGACGATCACACATAAATACAAGCATCTCTGCCTCATTCCCTTTGAGAAGGAAATCTTCACCAGGGATAATTTTTTTAAGAATTGGCCCATTGTGAACGGGAATAATGTCCAGAGGATGGGAAAACTTACCCTAATAATTAATCTCGGCTTTGTCAAACAAATCCAATAGAAATGCACTCATCAGAAGACTGAAAATACCCTATGCGAAAGAGGTCTTCTGCGTGATATTTTCAATCATTAAAGAAACATATTTGCGAGGCTCCCGATAGAACTCTTTTGAACAGAGATTTTTATCGCACCTACCTAGCAGGCTGTCGGAAAACTCAGATATTCTTCTGAGAACTTATCAGGTTTAAAAATTTTACGATGTTCAACGTAGTCAACCAGGATATTCAAAAAGGCCCATAATGCGAGTCGGTTTAGAAATTCTGAGTTGGCCTTCAACAGTGAGACAATTCGAGGCACCGATACCAAGCCAAATGAATGGCCTCGGATTAGATATACTGAATCTTCTTCGTGTGTCATTAATGGGCAATCGCAGCGGTAAGGCGTTTTTGAGGTCTTTTTCGACAGCGATAAGGAGGTGGTACGATGAACATCACACAAATCCGGATCGATCCGGATCCCTACGAGCCCTATCGTCTTTCCCAGGGGTATCGGGTCGGTGATCTGCTCTTTATCTCAGGTCAGACTGCCATCGATACGAACGGTCGAATCGTCGGGGCAGGCAACTTTGATGTCCAGGCCAACCAAACTTTTGATAATCTCGAGCGGGTACTGCATGCGGGAGGATCAAGCCTAGGGAACGTCATCAAAGTGACGATCTTCCTGACCGACATGAACCATTTCGATAAAATCGTTGAACTTCGCGGTCAACGGTTTACAGCTCCATATCCGGCAGACACCATCGTGGAAGTCCGCTCACTATATTCTCCCGACGCGATGATCGAGATTGAAGCCATTGCCGTTGCCGACTCTGCGGCTGAGCGGAAGTAAGAGTCATTCGGGTAAAATAAACTACAAAAGATTTTCACGTTTTCGAAAGGGGTTAATCGATGTCTGAGCATAAGATCACGCTGGAGTGGAAGAGGGAATCAGAAAACTTTTCGTACGAGTCGTATAATCGAGACCATGAGTTGGTCTTTGAGGGTGGCTTTCACGTTCCTGCATCCGCCGCACCGGCCTACCGGGGGAATCCCGCTCGTGTCAATCCTGAGGAAGCCTTCGTGGCGGCCTTGGCGAGCTGTCATATGCTGACCTTCCTGGCGATAGCAGCCAAGAAACGGTTCGTTGTGGATCGCTATAGTGATCATGCCGTAGGATTGTTGGAAAAAAATCAGAACAAAAAACTGGCGATTACACGGGTCATCTTACATCCTCGTGTGATTTTCGGCGGCCCCACTCTTCCGACTCAGGAACAGGTACACACCCTCCATGAGCAGGCCCACAGCGAATGTTTTATTGCCAATTCGGTGACAACAGAGGTCACGGTTGAAGCAGAGTAACGGACAATGTCCTCTCTCATCACCCCTCAGCAGAGGCGATCGCTTCCCTGAAAGCACGCCCCATATCTCGATGGTCCCTCCGTACCTCTCAACGTAAAGCCCTCTCGATCATGAGTGAAAGACCGGCCACAGAGGTGCGAGAGGTGGTGGAGGAAGTCTACCGCACTGAATCGCGACGGATTCTCGCGACATTAATTCGCCTGCTCGGTGACTTTGATGCGGCCGAAGAAGCCCTGCACGAGGCGTTTGCAGTCGCAGTCGAACAATGGACCAGGGATGGGATCCCGGCCAATCCGCGAGCCTGGCTCGTGTCCACCGGCCGATTCAAAACCATTGATGGGATGCGGCGACGGACCAGGGTTGACGCTTCTCTCGCCGAATTCGCCACGCAGTTGGAAGCCGGTATTCATGACGCTAAAGAAAATCCGGAAGAAAGTATCGACGACGACCGGCTACGTTTGATATTCACATGCTGCCACCCGGCACTTTCATCTGAAGCCCAAGTAGCGATGACCCTCCGGGAGGTTTGTGGCCTTACGACCGAAGAAATCGCGAAAGCCTTTCTCACATCCCCGCCCACAGTGGCTCAGCGGATCGTTCGCGCCAAGGCAAAGATTCGGAAAGCACGCATACCCTATGAGGTGCCCTCTGAGGCCGCATTGCCCGACCGTCTGGATGCGGTGCTGCGGGTGATTTACCTCGTGTTTAGCGAAGGATACTCTGCCTCATCGGGGGAATCTCTCACACGCCATGACCTCTCGGCTGAAGCTATTCGACTGGGACGATTATTGGTGGAATTATTGCCGGATGCGGAAGCGATGGGACTCTTGGCGTTAATGCTGCTCCATGACTCCCGCCGCGCCGCACGCATCTCCCGAACGGGAGATCTGATTCTGCTTGAGGAACAGGATCGTTCGTTGTGGAACCGGGGTCAGATTGCGGAGGGGGTAGCCCTGATAGGTCAGGCGTTTGCTTCACGCCAGATCGGCCCTTATACCATCCAGGCCGCAATTTCCGGCTTACATTCCCAGGCAACACACCCCGCAGCCACGGACTGGCCTCAAATCGTATCACTCTACGACCTATTAATGGAGGCCTCTCCTTCCCCTGTGGTGGAACTGAATCGCGCCGTCGCAGTGGCCATGCGTGACAATCCCCTGGCAGGTCTTGCCCTCATCGACGCCATTTTCGCACGAGGGGATCTCACAAATTACTACCTGGCACATTCGGCGAAGGCGGACCTCTGCCGACGATTGGGCCGAATTGCGGAGGCCAAGGCCGCTTACCAACAGGCTCTCGGCCTCACTCAGCAGAAGCCCGAGCGGCGATTCCTTGAACAACGGCTGGCCGGGTTACAGGATCGCAATTAATCCCCCCTCCCAATCTGGACCAAGAGGTACAACCAACGTTTTTTCGATTTTAAGGGACCAGACCATGGTCACCCACAATATCTTGTTGGGAATGTTTGGATGACCTCTATTCCTAGAGGACCAATGCCGTTATCAGAATTCATGATGACCGTTGTCGAATTTGATCTACCTGAACGACTAACTGACAATACGGCCAATTCACCGCTATTCGGAGATCGGTAAACATGAATTATTTTCTTTGTTGTTGCATGGAGGAAAATAAGTGGGACACCCCAACAAAGAGCGAGGGGGAGAATGTTGTGAAACAAACCATAATCTATTGCGAGGAACTCCGCAAAAACGACCAATCGAGATGGCCATGACCGTGCGAGTCCGAAACGGAGGAGTGTCTCTCACCGAAGACCCATTGGCGGAAACAAAGGAACAGATCGGCGAATTTCTTCTGATCGAGGCCAGAGACATCAATCAGGCTGTTCAGATCGCTTCCAAGTTTCCATCCGTGCGCCTGGGGAGTATGGAGGTTCGGCCGGTTAGGGAGTTGCACCGGCAGTAGCCGGCCAGCCGCTGCCTAATGAGGAGTCAGTCATGTATCCAGCATGCCTTACAACTTTTGCACTGATTACGGCCGGCGCGACTTCGACGAGAGGGGTAACCGCACTCGTCATGAAGAAGCTCCATAAGAATCGTATCAATCGACAACCCGAATCAATGGAGGTCAATCCATGAAAATAATCGATACATCGATACCAAACCACCAAATCGTATCGCGAGAAGAATGGATGGTGGCCCGAAAGGAGTTGCTGACAAAAGAGAAGGAATACACCCGGCTGCGAGACCAGTTGAGCGCCGAACGGCGTAAACTCCCCTGGGTGAAAGTCGAGAAGCACTACATGTTCGACGGACCTCACGGCAAGGAAACACTCATTGAACTGTTCAAGGGCCGACATCAACTGGTGGTACAGCACTTTATGTTTGGGCCGGAGTGGGAGCAAGGTTGCCCCAGATGCTCCTTCATGGCCGATCACTCCGACGGCATGAACGTGCACCTGGCACATCGCGATGTCACGCTGGTGGCTGTCTCGCGCGCGCCGCTGGTCGAGATCAAACGCTTCCGCAGACGTATGGGTTGGCGGTTCAAGTGGGTGTCGTCATACGGCAGCGACTTCAACCACGACTTTCACGTGAGCTTCACACCGGAAGAAGCCAAAGGACAGGTCTATTACAACTACGTCATGCAGCCTTTTGAGTGTGAGGAATTACCCGGTATCAGCGTGTTCTTCAAGGACGACGCGGAGAATGTTTTCCACACTTACTCGACCTACAGACGCGGGGTTGAGGTGATGATGGGCACCTACAACCTGCTCGACCTCACACCGAAGGGCCGCGACGAGAACCACCTGGAGGACACGATGGAATGGGTCCGCCACCACGATCGTTATGGTACCGATTAGTTCACGAACGTGACAAACCCTATTGGCCGACAACGCCATCGCCCGGAGCAGCGGAGTGCCACAGTTGAGGAACTGCCGGATCGGGGGTTGGACAATTCCCACACAGTAGGTTAGTCGCCAATTTTGGCCATCCCCCGGAGTTATGTCGATAGCCTTTCAGTCTAAATCGGAGACCGGGAGCCATGAAATCCCTGTTGTTAGCTCACCATGACGAGGACGCATTCAGCAAAATGAATGAGATCTCCGGCCTGCCGACTGGGGAATGTTGATGATCAGGAAAGGACCCGCTTCAATCCTGTCCAAGCTGCTTTGTGGCTCTATGATCAGAAACACAGGGTGGCAGAGCTGCAACGAAAAGGTTTTTTTTACCTGTCGATTTCAGCAGCTTCGTTCGACAAATAAGGAGAATCCGGATAACGCTATTTTTTAAATCAGTTCAATGTACTGAAGCCAAGGAGATTGGGTGATGAGATTCATGATTATTGTCAAAGCCACCAAAGACTCGGAAGCCGGTGTGATGCCAAGCGAGCAACTTCTTTCTAAGATGGGAAAATTCAACGAAGAACTGATAAAAGCCGGCGTCATGCTGGCAGGAGATGGGCTCCATCCAAGTTCAAAAGGTGCGCGGGTGCAGTTTTCAGGAAACAAGCGAACAGTTTTCGACGGACCCTTTGCCGAGACCAAGGAACTGATTGCCGGATATTGGGTCTGGCAGGTGAATTCGAAAGAAGAGGCGATCGAATGGGTCAAACGTTGTCCGAATCCTGCAGGTGATCACAAAGAAGGCGAGATTGAGATTCGCCAACTCTTCGAGGCCGAGGACTTCGGACCGGAATTCACGCCTGAGCTGAGGGAGCAAGAGGAGCACCTGCGCAAAAAATTGTCTTCATGAAGGTACCCTGTGAACAGTCACTCACAGCATGACATCCTGATCTCAACTGTTTTTATTATCTCATCACAAGGAGGCATCTATGCGTTTGACAACCATCACATTCACCTGTCTCTGTATGGTCCTGACGGCAATTCCAGTGTTCGCCACAGACACAGATAAAGAAAAGCAGATGGACCCACAAGCCATGATGGAGATGTACAAGAAGCTGGCCGCTCCCGGAGAACCGCACAAGTTGTTTGCCAGCCTTGCCGGGAGCTGGACGACCAAATCCAAAGAATGGATGGAACCAGACAAGCCTCCCACAGAATCGACTGGGACCGCAGAAATGAAAATGTTACTGGACGGACGCTACCTCTACCAAGCCTACACTGGTCACATGATGGGACAACCATTTTCCGGGATTGGAATCGACGCCTACGACAACATCACCGGGAAATATGTCACGGCCTGGATGGATACGATGGGGACGGGGATTTTCATCATGGAAGGGACAGCGAGCGACGATGGCAGGACCATTACGCTGAACGGATCGCATCCTGAGCCGGGTGGAGGCCAGATGACGCATCGGGCGGTCTGGAAGATCGTCGACAACAATACCCACACGTTTGACATGTACGGCACTCACCACGGCGGCAAGGAAATAAAATTTATGGAGATCATCTATACCAGAAAGCAATAGCGGAACACATTGCGGGACGAAAAAATCTTCCGTTGCTATCCGTCGCATCGATCGTTTTTTGTCCAGCAATGTTTGGGGCTCATTGGAGCATTGGCGTTCATTCGTTCTAGTGGAGGATTTCATATGAAATACATGCTGTTGATTTACGGAACTGATCAGGCATGGGACGAGGCCGGACGTGAAAAGTGCTACAAAGAATCCACGGAGCTTGCACACCGGCTCAAAGCTGAAGGGAATTATCTGGCGGCTGCTCCTCTGCATCCTGTTTCTATGGCGACCAGCATCCGTATACGAGACGGCAAACGGCTCATCACTGATGGTCCGTTTGCTGAAACACGAGAACAACTGGGCGGCTACTTTCTTATCGAAGCCAAGGATCTGGATGAGGCAATGGACATTGCTGCACGAATCCCGGGGGCCCGGGTGGGCACGGTCGAAATCCGACCGGTTTTGGAGATTGGAGGTTTGCCAACGGAATAAGGACCTGCCGGTAAGAGTACAATGACATCCGGCACATTGCGAAGTGGAAAAAAATCATCTTCATGCTCCATGAGGGAGAAATCATGATGCAGAAAATGTCCCCGTGTTGGTGGTTCAATCACCAGGCTGAAGAGGCGGTGAATTGTTATGTGTCGATTTTCAAGAATACAGGATTAGGAAATATCATCCGGTTCGGATACGACTCGATGACAACGGTCAACACAATTGACCTAGAGACGGAATAGGCCATCACTAGCAAAGAAACCTGTATACGATGATCGCCAGAACTTTCAGAAAGGAGTGAGGTATGAGTGGAGTACGAGTGCTGGTTGGAACACGAAAAGGTGCGTTTGTGCTGACATCAGACGGCACACGCAAGCAGTGGGACATTCACGGCCCCTTTTTTGGCGGATGGGAGCTGTATCACGTGAAGGGATCTCCAGCCGATCCGAATCGATTGTATGCATCACAATCGAGCAGCTGGTTCGGACAAATCATTCAACGCTCGGATGATGGCGGCAAAACGTGGAAAATTCCCGGCGGAGAGAAGGTACCAGAACCATACGATCCGCCTGGCGGCATGAGCAACAATTTTGTCTATGATAGTTCACCGGAAACAGGCAAACCCCTCACCACCCATCAGTGGTACGATGGCACGCAGCACCCCTGGGAGTTCAAGCGTGTCTGGCATCTCGAGCCGTCATTCACCGACCCGGATACGGTATACGCCGGCGTGGAGGACGCGGCCCTATTTCGCTCAACCAACGGCGGCCGGTCGTGGCATGAGGTTCCCGGCCTCCGCGAGGCCAAAGGACATCTGTGGCAACCGGGCGCCGGGGGAATGTGTCTGCATACCATCCTACTGGATCCAGACAAGCCGGAAAGGATATTCGTCGCTATTTCGGCAGCGGGCACGTTTCGGACCGATGATGCAGGCAAGACGTGGCAGCCGGTCAACCGCGGACTGAAATCGCCGTATGAACTTCCCGATCCCACTGCGGAAGTCGGCCATTGTGTGCATTGTATTGCCAAGCACCCGTCGCGCCCGAATGTGCTCTTCATGCAGAAGCACTGGGATGTGATGCGCAGCGATGACGCGGGCGAGTCGTGGCACGAAATCAGTGGAGACTTGCCTTCCGATTTCGGATTCCCCATTGCCGTACATGCCCACGAGCCGGAGACCATCTATGTGGTGCCGATCAAGAGCGACTCGGAACATTATCCGCCGGAGGGGAAACTACGCGTCTACCGCAGTCGAACAGGCGGAAACCAATGGGAGGCGCTGACAAAAGGACTGCCGCAACAGGACTGCTACGTCAATATCTTGCGAGACGCCATGGCCGTCGACTCGCTTGATCCCTGCGGGATCTATGTCGGCACCACCGGCGGACAGGTGTATGCTTCGGCCGATTCGGGAGAAAGCTGGATGCCCATCGTCCGCGATCTTCCACCCGTATTATCAGTCGAAGTCCAGGCGTTACCGTGAACACGATTCGAGTTATTCTTCCGGCCCATTTGCGGACACTTGCACGAATCGACGGCGAGGTAAAATTGGAAATTGAAGGTGCAGCCACCCCGCACGCCGTCCTCAATGCACTCGAAACCCGTTACCCGATGTTGCGGGGGACAATTCGCGACCATGTGACACGACAACGGCGACCGTTCATCAGGTTCTTTGCCTGCGGGCAGGATCTGTCCCATGAGCCACCGGATACCCCGTTACCCGATGCAATCACAACTGGAGAAGAACCGTTCCTGATTGTCGGAGCCATGGCCGGGGGCTAAAAACCGGCAAGAGTGTCCCGACCACAGAATTTCGTTTTGGAGCGGATCATTCATCCTATTTACCTGGCGTCGTGGAATATAATCCCGACCGTATAGCGTTGCCCGGAGCGAACGCGGCTGACGCCATGCCTGAGATTCACACGATACCAGCCCCTCCCCCCTCGCACAGGACGATGATGAACCGCGAAAATGACACCATCGCCTTGTCGGATCGGTACCACAATCGGCCGGGATTGCATACGTGGTCGCTGCTCGGTCATGACAAATTCCCCGCCCGTAAAGTCTTTGTGGGGTTCAGACAAGAGAATGGCAAGCTGGAGCGGAAACACGTGTTCACCGTAGAGGTCCTGATGCAGGCAGTTGTAATCGTCAACTTCATATTTGAGCATCAATGGTGTTGGCTTGTTCTGCCCGGCTTGATGGCAGCGGGCCAGAAAATCTTCATGCCTCTTTGGAAAGCGCACCTCAATGCCCATGGCCGTGTTCCATCGGTTGGCAATCGGCACAAGATGAGGGTATATCACATTCCGGAGGTGTTCAATGAAATCAGGGAGCGGATACCGGAAGTACTGATATTCTCCACGGCCAAAATGATGATGACTCATCACAATGCGGCGACGAAACAGCTCAGCCCGGGAGTACAACATGGCCAACCTTTCACATTCTTTCGATGGGAGGAGACCCTCCGTCACCGCACTTCCTTGAGCATCAAGATCGTTTGAGACCCGGACCCAATCAATCGCGTTGACCCGTTCCAGCATAGTCGTAGGCAACGCGACGGGAGATGTGGACTCCCCGCCCGCATTCATGTGCGGGTCTCCCGATCGAGCAATCCTCGTTTCCGTTCAATTCCCCAGCGATAGCCGGACAGTTCGCCATTCGTGCGCACCACACGATGACAGGGAATCGCCACAGCTATTGCATTGGCGCCGCAGGCCCTGGAGACGGCTCGAATCGCTTTCGGCGCACCGATGCTCGCGGCGATGTCAGCATAGCTGACCGTCAAGCCGGCGGGAATGTGTTGCAAGGCATTCCAGACCCGTTGTTGAAACGCCGTACCTTGCACGTCCAACGGCAGGTCCAACCCCCGCTCCGGCGCTTCGACAAAACCGATCACTGTTGCCATAAGGTGTTCGAAGTCACCATCCCCGCCGATAATATTGGCCTGAGGGAACTGCTTCTGCAAATCGCGCGTCAGTTCCTCCGGGTCATCCCCCAGAAAGATCGCACACACGCCGCGCTCACTTCTGGCAACGAGGATTGACCCCAGAGAACATTCCCCCACGGCAAATCGGATGTCTATCCCGACCCCACCGGCACGATATGAGGATGGTGTCATACCCAGAACCGCATCGGATGTTTCATAAAACCTTCCGTTGGAATTGAACCCGGCTTCGTAAATAGCCTCCGTCACGGTGCCTGTATGCTGGAGGTGCGATCTCACCCGTTTTGCCAGATGCGCCGCGGCGTACCCTTTCGGGGTTAATCCCGTCACAGCCCTGAACACACGATGAAAGTGATACCGGCTCAATCCCGCATGATGTGATAACTCTTTGAGGCTCGGGACAGGGTCCGAAGCCTCGATGAGCCGACAGGTTGCTGCGACTTTCTCCGCATATCGCTCCCGTAATCCCGGCTGGTTGGGCGTGCAACGCTTGCAGGGTCGAAATCCGGCCTTCTCGGCATCTTCCGGCGTGGCATGGAACCGGACATTCTCAGGCCGTGCCAAACGAGAGGCGCAGGACGGGCGACAGTACACTCCGGTCGTGTTGACCGAATAATAAAATGTCCCGTCGGCTGTCGGGTCACGGGAAACCACGGTTGT
Source organism: Nitrospiria bacterium (assembly GCA_030430725.1). Lineage (GTDB taxonomy): Bacteria > Nitrospirota > Nitrospiria > Nitrospirales > UBA8639 > Nitrospira_E. The sequence continues at coordinate 2,048 of JAUIKP010000015.1, read as the reverse complement.
CCATCGAGGATCATGGCCTGTTGTGAGGGAAATTTTTTCCTGGGTGACTCGGCGACTCATACCCACCCCCTGTTGCTGGCATCCAAGTTGTACACCTAATTTACCAGGAACCTTTCCTCTCTGGCATTCCTCGGTTCCTGATATCAGTCTTCTTATACAAATGCCAGGCGCAGAGTACACTCCGTTTCTTGCTTTCCAATTCGCATGTCCCTGACGGCTCCAGGGTTTTTACCAGTTCACGTTTGTGAAGGAACACGATTATTCTTCTGGCAAGAAATTGAAGAGGTTATTATTTTTTTCAGTGAGTCGCCATCGGTCATTGACCGGAAAGGAAACAGGGAATGGACATTTTTCAAATGTTAAAAAAGGATCACCAAACGGCAAAGGACGTGTTAAAAAAATTGGAAGGAACCGGTCCCCGCGCAGCTAAAAGCCGTGAAAAATTATTCTCTCAGTTGAAAGACGACCTTGAAGCTCATTCCCATGGAGAGGAGGCCGTGTTTTATCCTGCCCTAAGAGAAAGCGCCGAGATGGTAGATATGCTTAATGAAGCGACCGAAGAGCATGCAGAAGTCGAAAACCTGCTGGAAGACCTTGAGGAGTTGGGGCCAGAATCCGAAGAGTGGAACTCAAAACTGAGGGAGCTCAAAAAAAGCATCCTGCATCATGTCAAAGAGGAAGAGGGAAATATCTTTAAAAAGGCCAAAGAAATCCTAGCAAAGGAAGAAATACAAAGACTAGGAAAAGAGTTTCAGGAAGCGAAAAAGCAGGCCACCGCTGGCTGACCTTTACATGTCCAATGGCCCTGGGATGAGTCTCATGGTCGGGAGGTTGGTCCTGCACCAGGCAGATCAGCTTCCCGATCGGAGACTGTCCTTCGAAAATCAACGCTCTCACTTCAGTAAATCCTTTTCCTGATTCTCCGCTCGATCATTCGAAATTTGCTCAACAATATGATTGTCTTTAGTGACATCGGCCTGAGAACTTGATGCCACAGCGGGTACCGGCACATCCGTTTTATGATCGGCCTGGTCAGACACAGCCTGACCCTCGAGAGGGGAATACCCCTGTATCTTCAGACGATAAATGGGTTCCGGCATGTCGTAATTGGCCAGGTCAAAGGCCTTTTTCACGGCCCGAATCGCTTCACTTTTCACCTTTCCAAAATCATATTGATCTTGTGTTGTCCACGCGAACATTTTCAGGACCACATTCGAATCGCCTAATTTCTCTACCGCGCATCGGACCGGGGGATCATCAATCACCCCGCAGGTTTGTTCTAAGGTTTGTATGGCCAGTTGCAACGCCGACTCGATATTGACAGCGGTATCGATACCGACTTCAAAGGAAAAACGTCGTTTGGGATTCCTGGAATAGTTGAGGATTATGCCTTTGTACACGGTCGCATTCGGTATGCGTACATGATTCCCATCCAAGGTCATGAGAATGGTCTCCCTCGATGTCAGTTTCATGACCAAACCTTCATAATTTTCCAGAACGATTTGGTCCAGTGGCCGAAACGGTTGCCGGATACTCAGCAAAATGCTGGCAATGTAGTTTTCCACTGTGTCCCGGAGAGCAAAGCTTACGGCCAGGCCCATGATTCCGGCTACACCAACGATAGTTCCCAACAGAGCTGTGGCATCCAGGATTTCGAGCATAACGACAAAGCCAATAAATATGATGGTCCCCCTGACGATTTGTTTGGCTAAGGATTGTAAAAATGCATGTGGAGTAATTCTTTCATAAAAATGATCCCATTTGGTCACAAAGGATGCGAAGAACCAGAAGACAAGAAATATGGTGACGCCGATGATGAGAAGTGGGAGATAGGAGATAAAATTATTGAGTTGATCAACCATTTTTTCCTGCACAAGGCTCAGCCGTTCACGGACTTTCCGCTCTTGTGTGATTTCATCCGTTACGCTGACCACACCATCCACACGTCCGGCAAGTTCGAGAGCCTGTTGGTGAGCTTCCTTCGAGGAAGTCTGTCCGGTTAATCGAACCACGCCGCCATTGACGTGGATCTCAACCCCGGCAAGAGC
>JAUIKP010000474.1 GCA_030430725.1 Nitrospiria bacterium | reverse complement strand
TCAACGCCCGATGGACCCGCATGGCATGATCCCACAAATCCCGACCGGCAAGAGTGGTAGAGCCCAGCACCACCCATACCACCATGCCAAATTGGTTATGCACCAGAGCAGCCCATTCCAGGATGCCCTGAGTCACAACAAAGGCTCCAAGAGGAAGCCCAACGGCCAATCCCAGACCGGCGGTTCTTTGTATCCATGGACTCGAGATTCGCTCTAAGGTCAGGCGTTCATATCCCTGAATAATGAACCCCATAAGGTGGACAGGGTGAGGCAACCAGCGTGGATCGCCCACCATCAAATCAAGGGCGCACACCGCCAGGATTTTGAACCCGGTCAGATCATCCGCCACCGTTAGCCCGGAATTGTTGAACTGGAAGAGTCGACAGTATTTCCGGTCAATTCTGCAAGACAGGTCCGACACAGACAGTCATTGTAGCGTTTCGCAATACGGTCATATTGGGTATCGCTTACCGGGACCTCTTTACACCAACATCGCGAGAGGCCGCACTCAAAGGCCTGACCGCAGCGTTCGCACTGTTTAGGATAGGTTCGTGTCATATTAAATCGGCCTCCCGTTCATGAATGGGCCCTGCGTATTATTCTCCAGACTCTGAAAGTACGAGGAGGACCGGGACCAGGATCAAAAAAAGCACCTCAATCCCCTCATTCATCGCTCCCAGCAGGTCTCCCGTAATACCGCCAAACTTATTGGACATCCACCAGACTACCGATCGAACGATCAGATACACAACCATCATCAGCAAAACGACTATGACCGCATCGAACATTCCCCACAACCCCAACCCCACAACCGTTGTCGCCACCAGAACATTCCGCCACGTCACTGTCCGAATAAACTGTGCAGCCAACCCTTCAGATCGTGGGTACACAACACCCCAGCAACCGATCACCATCGCCCATCGCCCAATAGCCGGCATACAGAACAACATGCCCTCTCGCATTCCTACCGGCAGAGCCAGAAATCCGGCATAGCGAAGCCCAAGAATCAACAGCAACCCCGTGGCCCCAAGGGCCCCGATACGGGAATCCCGGAGGATCGTGAGCCGATGCCCGGAATCCTTTCCCCCGGAAAGAGCATCAACCGTGTCCGCCCAACCATCAAGATGGAGACCCCCGGTGACCAGCACGTAGAGAGACAGAATCACCATATTCAAAACCACGGGATGAAAAAGGCTCCCCAACAATCGATCGACCAGGACAAGGCTTGCGCCAAGCAGAAATCCAATAAGAGGGAACCAGTGAAGGGAAGCTCCGAACGTCACTGAAGGGACCTTCGCCCCACAACCTCCCGGAAGAGGAATGATCGTCAGAAGGTGCCATGCCAAAGAAAACGAAGCCCATAGACTCCTCATGCCATTTCCGGGAACGATTCTACAGCCTCATCCACGCCCGCACTTTCGAATGTGGCCATTTGCGTCAAACAGGCCAAACTCGCTTGAAGCAATCCGATCGCCAGACAGGCACCGGTGCCTTCTCCGAGCCGAAGATCCAAATCCAACAGCGGGTGAAACCCTAACGAGTCCATAGCCAGACGATGCCCGGGTTCCGCAGAGACATGGGAAGGAATCATATAGGCCTGGCAATGCGGCTCCAAGGTGACGGCCAACAGGGCGGCGGCCCCGGTAATAAACCCATCAAGGACTACAGGCACACGACATGCGGCCCCACCCAATAGGATCCCCACTAATCCACCGATTTCAAATCCCCCGACTTTCGCGAGGACATCCAAAGGATCCCGAGCCTCCGGTGAATTTCGTTGAATGCCTCGCTCAATCACCTGAATTTTTTTCGCCAATTGCACCGCATCGACTCCAGTACCTTTCCCGGTCACGTCAGCCACAGGAAGGCGCGTTATCACCGCAGTGATGGCACTGCTGATAGTGGTATTGCCAATGCCCATTTCTCCGATTCCGATTAACCGGATCCCGTCAGCGTACGCTTCCTGGACCAGACGAATACCTTCTTCCACACTTTGGATGGCTTGTTCCCGAGTCATGGCAGGACCTTCGCACATATTACAGGTTCCCAACCCGATTTTTCTCTGCCACAAACCGGGCAGTGCGCCCATGTTCTCGGCAACCCCCATATCCACCACACGAACCCCGACCCCAATCTGGCGAGCCAGGACATTGATTGCTGCTCCGCCTTGTAGAAAATTTTTGACCATTTGCGCGGTGACCGATGAGGGATAGGCACTCACCCCTTCTCCTGCAACACCATGATCGGCTGCCAGGACAAACATCATGGCGTTTGGATTTTTTGCCGGAAGCGACTCGGTTATCGCGACGTACTGGGTTCCTAAGGACTCGAGCCGCCCAAGGCTGCCCTGAGGTTTCGTCAGCCGGTCCCATAGCCCTTCAGCGCGACGCACCCCGGCCTGAGAGACCGGTTGAATCGCCGCGAGAGTTTCCTGAATGAACGGAGAAGAATGGCTCATCGGTTACTTCACTTTGAGTGGCAGCCCACTCACCAGAAAATAGACTTCATCGGCTTCAGCTGCAACCAATTGATTCATCCTGCCCGCCACATCCCGAAACGACCGGCTGCTCACATCCCCGGGCACCAACCCGAGGCCCAACTCATTACTGACGACAACAATCTGACCGGGACAGGCACGAGCCGAACGAAGGAAGGCCCTGACATGCGTTGAGACTTGCGAAGGTCGCACCTTTTCTCGCAAGAGATTATTCAGCCACAGCGTTAAACAATCCACGACAATACTGGGATAGCCTGCTCCCTGCTCGGCCAGCCATTCGGCAATCCTGACAGGCCTTTCGATGGTCACCCAACCACGGCCCCGAGATCGCCGATGTTTCTGAATTCGACCGGCCATTTCCTGATCGAACGGCTCTCCAGTTGCGACAAATGCTCGAGGAGATTTGGCCTTTCCCTGTTGTAAGGCAAAAGCACTTTTCCCCGATCGTGCCCCTCCAAGGACAAAAATCAGCTTTGATGAAACATGGGGCTTTTTCCGGGCCATGCGGGGATGGGAAACCGCTACCGGCGAAGAGAACGAACCTCTCCCCGATGGCTGATGTGATTGGCGGACGGAACGCATGAAATTTCTCCTCCTCGCATCAAACCAAGAAATTCTCGGAGCATAGGCTCTGAACACCGATACCCAAGATGAGGCGAATGCTATCC
>JAUIKP010000473.1 GCA_030430725.1 Nitrospiria bacterium | reverse complement strand
CCAACACCACTACCAGGATGAGTGTGACGACAGGTGGAGTGCAGGGCAATGACTTTAGTTGTAATCCTGCGATCAGTCAGGATGGTCGGATTGTTGGATTCTTCTCCGATTCGTCCAATCTTGTCCCGGGTGATACGAATGGAATCCGGGATATTTTTATTCATAACCGCACGACGGATTTCGATTTGGATGGAGATGGCAAGGCGGATATCGTGTGGCGCCATACGAGTAATGGGACGACGGCCATATGGCTGATGAATGGGACGACCATTGCTTCTTCACGTTTTCCTGGAGGCGTTCCCGCGGTTTGGGAGATTGTCGGTATCGGCGATGTGAATGCCGATGGCAAGGCTGATGTTATTTGGCGCAATAGCACCAGTGGCACGGTGGCCGTGTGGGTAATGGATGGGTCAACCATCACCTCGGTAGGGTTCCCGGGCACTGTCCCTACTGGTTGGGTACTTGAGCAAATTGGAGATATGGATGGGAATGGCACGGCAGACATCATTTGGCGAAACATCAATAGCAAAGTAGTCGTCGCATGGTTGATGAATGGATCGACCATTGCTTCCTCCAAATCCCTCGGTGGTGTGCCAGGTGAGTGGAAGATTGTCGGATTGGGCGATGTAAATGCCGATCGCAAAGCCGATATCATTTGGAGGAATAGCAACAGTGGGGCAGTGGCCGTGTGGTTAGTGAACGGGCTTTCGGTTCTGTCAATTGGAGTTCCAGGGAGTGCCATTTCGGCCTTTGAGGTGGCTGGGGTGGGGGATGTTGATGGGAATGGGACAGCTGATGTGATCTGGCGCAACACCGGGAGCGGTGCGGTAGCGTTCTGGCTGATGAATGGACTCACAATTGGAGCCACGGGTTCTTTGGCCGGAAAGGCCCTGGAGTGGGACATTGCCCAGATCAGTGATCGGGATGGTAGCGGGAAAGTCGATTTGACCTGGTTTAATACCGATACGGGTACGGTGGAGGTGTGGCTGATGAATGGGGTCACTGTTGGCTCAATAGGTTCTCCAGGGACCACCTCTCCAAGTTGGGAGATTCAATAGAAAAGTATTCGGCCCTTTGCCCAACATTCACACAGAGTTTCAGGACCGGCCAGGGACTGGTGGGAGGAATTTTCTTCATCTGACAGGGGTCAGAGAGAGGAATCGATTACGGAAGAGGAAAAATTTCTAGTTTAGCCAAGACGGTGACAGCGAAAGGGGCTGACCCTTCAGGAAGGCCAGGCCCGTCCTTCCCTTCAGGAAGGCCAGGCCCGTCCTTCTATCCTCTCTGACTACTGCATGAGTTCGATAGGACGATAGATGGAATGCATCACTTGGATATTCAATACATTGGCAGAATGAAAGTAGCGACAACCCTATCGTGCGACATACACAAAAATTTGAAATTGCGAAGTTTCTAGCCGACTTGCTGGATCGGCGTTATACGATTCCGGGGACCGCAATTCGAATCGGTTTGGATCCGGTCATTGGTCTGATCCCATATGTGGGTGATGCCATCGTGAGCTTCGCTGGAGCATTCATCCTTATCCTGGCCGCTCAATCCCAACTTCCCAAAATTGTCTTAGTGCGGATGAGTCTGAACATTGCGATTAACGGTATGGTTGGTGCCATACCCATTCTCGGTGATCTGTTTTCTGTCTGGTTCAAAAGTAATGTGAGAAACCTCGATTTGTTGGAGCGACATGCGGTTGGGGAGGGTCGAACCTCAACCGTAGGGGATTGGGTTTTCGTGGTGGGACTATTGCTAGGCATCGCGTTCGTGGTTGTCGGTGCGGTCGTGGGGATTATCTGGCTCCTCACGCGTGTCTGGGAAATCCTGCAGGGCATGCAATGAAATTTCGGGTTTTGGCTCCGATAGAGAGAATTCGATACTGGGGGAGCGATGGTTGATGGTCTATCTTGTGGGCTCCGGGCGAAAGGGAGTGTTCAATATAAAAGATTTTCAAGGGCAAATTTGCTCAGGATGAGATTCCTCCTCAAAGGCTCCGGGTCGGTTCAACAAAGCATGCCCTGAGTTTTCCCGAAGGGTCCGTCCAGTCCTGCCCTGAGTCATGTCGAAGGGAAGGCCGCAGACGTTTTTACGCGCGGAGCGTACGCTGAGTACGTGAGCACGAAAAAATGGCGAGAACGCCGCTGGCGGCTTTTTTCAACAGACCCCGCAACTTTTGAGCGAACGGCCACAGATAAATAATGGCTCCACCCTGTCCGATGTCTCTGTCTCCGTCTCCGTCCATTCACATCTTGAATGTGCTTGGAAGACCGCGCATGGTGTCTTTTTTCAAAATGCTTGGCAGGGACACGTTAATTATTGAGATTGACCTCTAGGCGTACGCCCAACACGACGGCGTTATTCCTGCCGGGAACCGTCCCGGGATTAATGACGTATTGAAAATCCGGTTGAATGACGAGGTTTTGATTCACAAAAATGGAATGCGTCAATTCCAGCGTGATCTCCGCACTCTCAACCGATTGTCCTGCCCGCCGTTGAGACTGTTTGTATTCATGGCTATTCACTGCGGCTGCCACCCCGAACGCGGTTCGGTCAATGTTTCGCCCCGGAATTAATCCCTTATAGATGAACCCGCCGCCATAATACTGTGAAATGCGGTTCACATTGGGGTCTGCCATTCCGGCTCGGCCAAAGAGAGTCAGTCCCTGATCGTTGTCGTCCTTTTCATAATACACATCATATTCCGCTAACCCATATATCCCGTAAGTGCCATTTTGTTTTACAGGTTCTCCCGAACTATTGACCTTGTTGAGTTGATCCACAGAAGTCGTGTACCCCCAGAATCCGAGGGCAACTTTTGCTTCATACACGAGAGGGGCGGATCTTCCAATCCGGCGGAAGGTCAGGCGACGAGGGAGCTCTTCGAGCGTTTTTTCCTTTGTTTGTGCTAAATCAGCCGTGCTGTATTTGTAATATGCCAATTCCATGGAACCGAACAGGCCATCATCTTTTTTTAACCGAACGTGAGTACCCTGAGCATTATTGGGATCCCCCGGAATGCCATCGGCGACCACGGCGCGAACCATGAGAGAATCGGTGAGGATGGCTTGCGCTCTGATTCCCAGAGAGGTCCCGGGAAAGGTGGACAGGTTGTTTCTGCCACCCGCTCCAAGTTCCGCTCCAGTCCCGAAGGAGCTATTC
>JAUIKP010000472.1 GCA_030430725.1 Nitrospiria bacterium | reverse complement strand
TCCGTCTGAAGCCTTTAGGATCCATGTGGGGTTTGAGCATGAGGGACGTCGCTTTTTGTTCCAGGCGAACGGCTTCACTTTGCAGCTCATCGGCTTGTTGATCATAGATTTTTGCCATCTCCAGAAGATCGTCTCCTGTCCAGGGTTTCGGATCTTCCGTCTCAAGGGCAGACTGAGCATGCACCACAGGGGACAACAGGGAGGAATGTTCTCTCTCTCCAGTTGAAAACATCATTACGCCAATTCCCCCTAACACACCCGCTAACACATACGCAAAGGCTTTCATTTTGATCCCTCCTTGTTAGGTGAGTTTTCCTGAAATTCGATACATATCTCTATATTAACAAGAAAAATTTTAGGAGTCCCTTTTCGGAATGCCATTTGGAGCCGGAGGGAATCACTCTGACCCCACGTCGGGTTGTCTCCTTACTCTACTCCATCCAGATTCGAGGAGTTGCACGTGTTTAAGAAGTCCTGCTGGAAGGAGTCGATGCACCGACTCCGTCAGTCCACTGTTGAGCCAATTTCATGACTGCCTGATCGAGGGCCTCGTGTAGTGCGATCACCCTGACAGTCTCAAGAGCCTTTCCTTCTTCAGGATAAATTGCGCTGGTCATGGCAGATCCTCTCACTCTGGGATACCGGTTAGATGTCAGAGGGACATCCAATTGTTCCAGGGTTGCATGAGAGCGGCCTAGTGCCCGGAGAAGTAATTTCCCCGACTTGATGTCCAACAAACCTAATTCGACCGTCGCGTGGTTTTCCGTCTGCTGACCGTTGAGCCGACTGACTTCGGGGAGAAGATCAAACTGGGCCGGTCCCGTGATTTCCTGGTTGGCTGCCAGGAGTACCAGGACCACATCAAGATCCTTGGTAGCTTTCAGCCCGTCCAGTAGGTTGAGTTTATCTCCGGAGGGGATCTCCTCCAGACGAATGACATCCTCCACGGAAAGGGGAACCTGGTTTTGAACCTCCTGCTTCACCTTGGCCGCGAACTGTAACCAGCTATTGTCGGTCAGCGCCGGCGTAGCCCGGGAGTGGTCCGAAGACATGACGATGGCCATTCCAGCCGGAAGCCGGTCCTGAGTTTGAATTGAAAGCTTTTCCTGGATGATCGACGAAGAATTCAATTCTTTTTCAAATTGCGTTTCCAGCCCCAGAGAAGAAGGGCCGGCACACCCGCCCGTCCAGGCAAGGGCTAAAGTCAAAAGAGGAATAATTCTCCAGCAGGAAGATTGAGCGGCCGTTGTTAAAACGTCACATGGACGGCCGGTCACGGATGGGTTATGGGTTCGCATGATTCGGATCTCCTTTTCAGTTTGAATCAGATTTTCAGTAGCGGTTATTATGAAGGCACGGGTTGATTTGGAAGACCATCCGGGATGGTGATGACGGAAAATGGGTGGGAGGATAATTTCGCTGAAATTTCCCCCCACCCAACAAGTCCCTATGCGAGGGCCCAATCGACCTCCTCTTCACTGCTGTCGATGCTGGCAGTTGTCCAGTCGGTCTCATCCTCGTCCGCATCATCGGACTCACCCTGGGCCAGGGGCCAGTCAGCTTCATCCTCCTCGGAGTCTTTGGCGTCACTGCTGGCTAAGGTCCAGTCAGTCTCATCCTCGCTAGAGTCTCTGGTATCTTTGCCGGCCAGCGTCCAATCCACCTCTTCCTCCTGATGATCCTCCTCGGTGGCCATGATCCAGGTGAATTTGCCGTCGAATAATGGCAACTGCCCGCTGCCTTCCTTACCCCAGCCTGTGCCCACCTGAGGCCAGGCCAACAGTCCCGCGAGAGCTAACGCAAACGTGAAATTCAGTGCTTTGGTTGTTGTCAGTTGAGTGTTCATTTTTGAATCCTCCATGTAAAGTAGACGGCCTTCCGTTCCTGTCGTGAAGGCTTTATGTATTCCTTCGCTATCCATGATTTATTAAATACTAGACTTACACATATAGACAAATACATAAAATTTCATGTAATCATAAAAAAAATGGATGATTAAAAATGTTCGTAAATTCTTGATAGCGAAGAGTGGCTTGGGGGTCAGGATAGGTGTTCCGACAGGTCTTATCGGGTGTTGTCTGTCCATTCGGCTCCCGGCCCAAAGCCTGGATGCACATTCCTGGAGGGGCCTTCAGCCTGGCTGTCATGGATTTCAAAAAAAGTGTGCGAGCCTGTCCAAAGAAGTTTTTCCAGGCTGGCGAGGAACACACCCGGGAGGATCGGGAGCGGGGCAGTCAGGGTTTTTCGAGGAAGGGGGATTCTGTGAGCATGGTGAAATTCATTCGGCAAGGAACAGATGCGTAGGAGTTAGACTTGTGGATTTTTCAAGTTCGCGCCGCACCATGGTGAAGATTCGACGATCGTTACGAATGGTGGCCTGTCCTCGTTTCTGCAAGTTTCGAAGTGGCAGCATGAGGCGGGGATTTGATTGCAATTGTTTTTTGTGGCGGTCAAGAAAGGCCCAATATAAATGGGTAATGGGGCAATTCGTTTTGGGGTTGAAGGCGCATCCGGTGCAGAAATCACTCATACGATGGATGTAGGCTGCTCCCGAAATATACGGTTTGGTGGTCATGATAGGACCAGTCCCGAAAGTTCCCATAGCCAAAACATTCGGTTCCACGACCCAATCAAAAGCATCAACAAAGGCCACCCAGAACCAATCGGTCAGTTCACGAGGAGACACATCGAGCAGTGTGGCAATATTCGCAAGGATCATGAGCCTGGTAATGTGGTGGGAATAGCCATGTTCCCAGACCTGACCGATCACGTGATCAAGACAGTGCAGGCCGCTCGAGGCTCCCCAAAAGGCAGCGGGCAAAGGGTTCATGGCTCCCAAGAATGAAGGAGTCGCGCCTCCATCCAAATCCGATGCATTCCTGGAAGCCTTCCATTTTGGCCGAACCCATTTGTTGTATCCGGCATGACCGGGGATGTCTGCGCTTGGGAAGTGATTCCGGAACCCATCCGTTGCCTGATGGACATGCCGGACAAATTCACGCCAGCCTAGAACCTGCCGGATAAAACCTTCCTTGGAAGCCAAAGGGAGCGTAAAGGCTTCGACGTCTTTGATAACCCGCCCGGGCAGCAAACGATGAATGTTGAGGAGAGCCGCCATGCGGGTATGAAAGAGCGTCTGTTCTTTTTCCGCCATGGCATCTTCATAGGGACCGAAATGT
>JAUIKP010000471.1 GCA_030430725.1 Nitrospiria bacterium | reverse complement strand
ACTTTCACCGGGAATCCTTGTGGCCTCTATTCATCGAGACCTATGGGAAACAAAATGCGGGCCTCTGGTGGGTCCGTTGGCGGATATTTTTTATGGCGTGTGCCGAATTATTCGGCCATTGTGAGGGACAGGAATGGTGGGTCAGCCATTATCTTTTTGAGAAAGCCGACCGCGCCTGAAGGAAAAATTCATGGCCAGGACTCTCTGCAACCTTTTACTGTTTCAGATCGGCTGGTTCGCCTGCGTTCTCAGCGGAGCCGGCCAACGCCCGTGGATCGGGGCACTCATGGCTCTGATCATTGTGACCATTCACCTGTCCAGTGCGCCCGCTGCTGAAGTGGAATTCAAACTGGTTATGATCGCCCTGGTGATTGGGGCCGTGTGGGACAGCATGCTCGTGTGGCTCGATTGGCTGCACTACTCCTCCGGCACCATCATCCCACACACCGCCCCATACTGGATCGTGCTCATGTGGGGACTCTTCGCCACCCTGTTAAATGTCTCACTTCGCTGGCTGAAGGGGCGCTGGTTGTTAGCTGCACTTGCCGGAAGCATTGGAGGACCACTGGCCTATTATGGAGGACACCAGTTGGGAGCCCTCGAGTTTGGGAATCAAAACGCGGCATTGATCGCCTTGGCCATCGGCTGGGCCATCATTACACCAATTCTGATGGCACTATCTACCCGCTTTGATGGCTTTGCACCAAGCCTCAAGGAGAGCACCATATGACCTTCTCCATCTACCTATCGGGCCTGGTCGGTACTCTTGTCCTGGCGGGACTCACCTGGCTGATCAGCCTCGCCAAACGGGACGTCAGCATCGTGGACAGTATGTGGGCCGTCATGATCTTCGCGTCTGCCTTTATCTATTCAAGCAGCGTGGAGCCGTACTGGAATCGTTCCTCCCTGGTGCTCACTCTCGTCCTTCTCTGGGCCCTCCGGCTAACGGTGTATATCACCTGGAGAAACTGGGGCGAATCCGAGGACGCCCGGTATCGAGCCATTCGTCACAAGTATGAGCCAAACTTTGCGCTGAAAAGCCTCGGGATCATTTTTGTGTTTCAAGCTGTGTTGGCCTGGATCATCTCCATGCCGTTGTGGGTCGCCTTAACTGTGCCGTTTGAATACAGCATCTTCGACACTCTGGCCGTGGCCGTGTGGATTATCGGGATGTTCTTTGAATCGGTGAGCGATTGGCAGCTGGCCCGCTTCAAGGGGAACCCGGCGAATCGGGGCAAGGTGATGACTCAAGGATTGTGGCGCTATACACGCCATCCTAATTATTTCGGGGAATGCCTGATCTGGTGGGGATTTTTCATCTTTGTCATTCCGACCGGTGCTTGGTGGTCGATTCTCTCACCTATCCTATTAACGTTTGTATTGCTGAAATTTTCCGGTGTGACAATGCTCGAAGAAACAATTATGGATCGACGACCAGCCTATCGTGAATACATCGCGAGCACCAACGCCTTCATTCCAGGGCCTCAGAAAGAAACAAACCCCGTAGCCGATCATCAGGAAGAGATATCATGATTAGTACATTCCACATGATCGAAGGTTCATTGATTGTCTTGACATTTATGACCGTTTTTATTTTCTCCTTGGGGCTGGCCAGATCTGACCAAACCACGGATCAACAGACGTATGCCTTCAAAGTCTTTCTGGAGGATGATGTAATCGGGTTTCAGCGCTTTGTCGTGTCCACGAAAGGGAGGCGCACGCAGATCAACGTGGAGGCCGAGTTCGATGTGAAGTATTTTTTCATCACCTTTTATACTTACCGTCATACCAATGTTGAAATATGGGAAGGAGAATGCCTCAAGGAAATTCGGGCCAAGACCAATGACAACGGTGAATCGTTTTTTGTTGAGGGGACATCCAAAGGTGGAACGTTGCGGTTACAAACCCATGAGGGAGAGCAAACCTTGGAGGGTTGTATTAAAACCTTTGCCTACTGGAATCCGGCCTGGTTTCAGAGCCGTCGACTGCTCAATTCGCAGACGGGCGAACTACAGCCGGTAAAGGTCCAGACTGTGGCAGAAGAAACATTTACTGTACGTGGAGTACCCACCCCCACTCACCATCACCGTATCATAAGTGACAAATTCACCATTGATCTCTGGTACACCATGGACAACGAATGGGTCGGACTCCAATCAACCACTAGAGATGGCAAAAAGTTGCACTATGAACTTCAGTAGGGAAAGAGGAAAACGCACACCTCATCATTGATAGCCTGTGGGCTGCTCGGAAGTCTCCTAGGGTGCGGCAGCCCGCCGCCCATTCAGACCGCCAGTCAGGTCAATCTCGATCGCTTCATGGGGGACTGGTACGTGATTGCGAATATTCCGACGTTCATTGAGACCGAGGCCTTCAACGCAGTGGAGTCATATCGGCTCAATGACGATGGAACCATCGCTACGACCTTTACCTTCCGCAAGGGGGGATTTGAGGGTGAAAAGAAAGTATATCACCCGACCGGATTTGTTGTGGACCGGGAGTCCAATGCCGTATGGGACATGCAATTTCTCTGGCCGTTTAAGGCCGACTACCGAATCGTGTATGTCAATTCGGATTACAGTCAGACCATCATCGGCCGTCTCAAACGGGACTACGTCTGGATCATGGCCAGAACTCCCCTGCTGCCGGAAGAGGATTACCAACATCTGCTCAAGATTGTTGCCGCTCAAGGGTATGACCTTTCAAAAATTCAACGGGTCCCGCAGCGGTGGGAAGTTGGGCGAAATTGATAACCATGAAGAGGAAAAACAAAAACATGCCCGTGAACTACGACATGGCAGAAACCAGTCGGCTGTCTCAACGGCCCGGTCCGGGACCTGATGTTCAACCGGTTCCGGAAGGATCATTTGGCTCCAGGAGGATCCCTCCTGTCTCAGACCGGAAAATCCGGAAAGGCCCGCAATGAACATTGCCATTATCGGAACGGGTATTGCGGGAAATGTGGCGGCCTATTATCTCAGCCGTCACCACCGGATCACGGTCTTTGAAGCCAATGATTATGTGGGAGGACATACCCACACGCATGAGATCGCGTGGGAGGGCCAACGATACCAACTTGATAGCGGGTTTATGGTCTTTAATCACCAAACCTACCCCTGCTTCACCCGGCTGCTCAAGGAACTGGATGTTCCGGCTCAAGCCTCCTCGATGGGCTTCAGCGTCA
>JAUIKP010000470.1 GCA_030430725.1 Nitrospiria bacterium | reverse complement strand
CTAGAGCTTAGAGCAAACAGCAACTGACCGTTCTTAACCGGCTGCCCTTCGTCTACATAAATTTTTTCAATATACCCTCTAATTTTGCTTCTTATCTCTACATACCCCACAGACTGAATTTGGGCGACATATTTGTGGGTGTAGGTGACGTCTTGTAAGATAGGATAAATCACCTTATGGGTATCGACGCTATCGGCCTCTTTTTTATAGGTGCAAGACACCGTGATTAAACAGATTGAAATAAATAGGACTAAGCTAATTTTCATGTTGAGAATTTTTTCGAAGTGAAATTTTGAACATTGGAACGAATTGGGCCCCTCCCTCACGAAATCAGATGAAGATTTCCCAATGAGATGCAGACTTGAGTGTCAAAGGCATTGAGCCAGCTCCCGAATTACTACCTACTCGTACAGAAAAACAGAATCCAATCAAAGTAGGGACATTCGCGAAAGGAAGCAGTTTTCCCATACCGTATAGAACTCAAGCGTTGAAATGTTTTGGGTACACTTACTGATACGGAAGAAAGCCCAGCAAAACACCAATGAACTGCCTCAAATCAAAGCAATGCCGATTTGAGTGCAGGGAGGGATATACAGTCCTACCAACGAGGCTCCCCAAGGCGCCAAAAGGTGATGGTTAGGATTTTTTCCGCACCGAGACTAGCTTTACTGAACATTGATTGAATCTGGTGTCTGTCATGCACAGGCACCAGATTCAATCGGAATACAATGAACCCTCGATTGCTGTCAAAGCGTGGCCGTTCTCGGCCTCATCAAGATGAATACCGACCTAACTCTGAAAATTCGACCCACTCTTCTTATCGACAGACCAACCCTTCATATTAAATCCCTACGCATAAAAACAAAAAACGAGTCTACCTTCGTTTTGTTCTTGACTTCAAAAAAGAGTGTATCATCAATCAGCACTGAATTGATTCAACATCATGCATTTCCTGATCAACCTCGATGCTTTTGTATGAAAAGCAAAAGATGAGCCAAACCCTTTGCCGGCAAACCTACTTACAAACCTCTAATAAAATGCCCAAAATTCGGGGACGTCTTTTTAAAGAGAGAACACGATACCCCAGAACCCCACGATTAGATACAGCCAACTACCGCGAAACCACGAAAACATGAGGCGCCAGGGAAGTCATTTTTATTACCTGGAATTCCCATCCGGGAATTTCAATTAGTCCAAAGCTGCCTTTATTTGACAACAGTTGTCGTGACGCCTTGGACCATCAATTCCCTGACCTACACTACAAACTTTAAACTACCACTTAAAAAAAAGGGAGTAAAGGAGCGAAAAGATCAAAACGGCCCCAATCACAAAGTTAATTCGCTCCCCTGAGGATCAGGTATCCTGATTTAAGAGGGAATCAGGTTAAGGTGAGGGAGATCCTTCCGCGCAATAGTCCCGGATTTCCTTCACATAGCTGCGAAAGGGATCGGCCATGACTAAGGCGGGGCAGCCCTGAACTTTCAAGGCCGACCAATTGATGATATAGGGTGGTTGACGAGGGTCATGACGTCCTGTCGCTGGGTCTAAAAAATCGGCCAAGCCTAGCTTGAGAATATGCCGAATGATTTCTGATCGCCCAAACGCACGGGTGTTTCGTGGCGGTTGACCTTTTGCCAACTCAACCAAGTCATCCGTCGTGTAGCGCGGCGCATCTCCTTCTTCGGTCATACCATGGTACAGACCTGCCTGCGGATCGACATTGTGGTATTCCAAATCCAGGCTTTTCAACCAGGGATCGCTCCACTCCAACTTCTCCGCTTGCCGAAAGTTTTCCAACAACCAAAGCTTGGAGGCCCAATCAACCCGGCCGACCACCGCTTGATAACCCTTTCGTAAATCATTCACAACCGCTTCCCAGTGGGTCAGCACCCAGTCGGTTTCCTCATCCTGCCCGGCATACTGTTTTGCGGCGGATTCCCAAAACTGCTCTTGAATATCCAAGGCTGAAAGGTGCCGGCCGGTTGAGAGTGTAACCATCCATTTTTGCTGAGGATCGCGGGAGATGGCTCGCAGGACCTGGACAGGATCATCGAAATCCAATCCCTGTGGAGCGTGCCCTTCTTCGATCAATTGGAGGACCAATCCGGTCGTCCCCATTTTTAAGAGAGTCGCTTCCTCTGCCATATTCGAATCGCCCATGAGTAAGTGCAACCGCCGGAATCGTTCTGGATCGGCCAGGGGTTCATCCCGGGTATTCACAATAGCCCGATTATGCTGAACCCATTCAAAAAAGTCGTTAACGATATAATCCGGACGCTGGGAAATTTGATAGATCACCGCCTCGTCGGTTGATTTCCGTGAACGGCCCCCCCCACGTTTTTCAATATCGTCCAAGCCAATCCAGCCATCCACGGAACGCGCCTTTCCGATGCGACCGGCACCGGTAAAAATCTGTCGTGTCACCAAAAACGGCATGAGCATCCCCAACCCTTGGTAGGTAAACGGAAAGTCTCGCGTGACCAGGTAATTTTCATGACAACCAAAGGTCGCGTCTGTCTCATGGTCAATATTATTTTTAATGATCGACACCAGCTCTGAAAGCCCAAGCTCTCCCAGACAGTCCTGCAACAGCCAATCTCCGGCGCGGTCCATAGCCACTAAATCCCACAGCGAATGGCATTCCGGTGAGGCATATTCAAGATGTCCCATATCGACATACATCCGGCCTGCATTCAGCAGAAAGCCGCCATTGCCTGGCGGCTCATCATGCCCACGATAATGCCAGTCAATGACGCCGTGTTTTTTCTGACCAAACAAATGTTCAATTATTCGGTGCGCAATCCAAGGAGAAGACACGTTGGGTTGATCGGCCTTGATGAGCAGGCCATATTCGGTTTCAATACCGAAGATTCGATTATGCATAGCGACCTCGCACTGCCAGAACTTAGATGGAAGGTTGGAACACGGAGGGAATAAAGGGCTGTAGTTCCGAGTGACTGAGAACCCGATAGGTTTCCATCTTCCCGCTTTCCCGATCCAGTAATACACATTCCAATGTTTCTTTGGAAAGTGTTTCACGAATTTGTGAAGCTATTGCGTCATCGTCTGGAGAGGTGGACATCGAAGTGGCCGGTGGAGAGGTGGTTCCTTCCTCCTGTGTATCCGGAGAGGGAGTTGCCATTTGAAGAAGACTTGCAATCCCCCACAAACGAAGACTCACCTCCACAGCCGACGGCAA
>JAUIKP010000469.1 GCA_030430725.1 Nitrospiria bacterium | reverse complement strand
GACGGTTGAGGCACCCGATTTCTCAATGACAGGGGCGGGAAGCCTCGCCTTTGACGAATCGTTGAATCTCCAAGGCAATCTCGCCGTTTCACGGATGATCGGCGACCGGATTATTCAGCGGTTTCCGATGGCCAAAGTTGCGTGGCATCAGGGAAGGTTAGTGCTGCCTTTTACCGTTCTGGGAACCGTTCAAAAACCGCTCCTGCATTTGGATACGCAAACCTTTGGGCGTCAGGTCAAATCGAACGTAGAGCGGAGAATTGAGAAAGTTTTACAGGGAGATGAACAGGAATTACAACAACTCTTACAAGACGGAGCGGATGTCCTGAAACAATTATTTGGACAATAGCCATAGAAGCACGCTTTTTTTAAGGAATGATTCCTTTATCCCTGTTTCATGCCGGAGGGGGACTGTAGGTTCGGGATATGTGGGAACCCACGAAAGAATGGGGTTGTGGGAAGCCGGCTGAAGGACATAATTGAGTGACGATGGCCCGTAATTCCCCAAAATCATAGGGTTTGCCGATAATGGCATAGGCTCCTAAGCGTGTGGCGTTTTCGCGAACGACGGCGTTGAGGAATCCGGTCACCATAATGATCGGGATATCCGGCTTGCGTGGGATATGCTGAAACCGGTCCAAAAAATCCATGCCGGTCATGACGGGCATGGCATTATCCAGAATCACAAGGTCAAAAGATTTTGATTCAAGAAGTGATAACCCTGTGGCTCCATTTTCAGCTTCCACGCATTGACATCCATCATATTCCAGGACCATCCGGAGCAATCTGCGA
Source organism: Nitrospiria bacterium (assembly GCA_030430725.1). GTDB lineage: Bacteria > Nitrospirota > Nitrospiria > Nitrospirales > UBA8639 > Nitrospira_E. The sequence continues at coordinate 2,410 of JAUIKP010000469.1, read as the reverse complement.
CTCATTTCATCATCATCAATAATGAGTATGTTTTTTGACATCAAGGTCTCCTTTTTACCCTAAGACTGAATCCATCATCCTGATGGATCGAGCAGGCTGAGTGCCTCCTCTTCGTTTGTGATACTCACGGTAGGTATGCCTTCTGATTCCTACACAACCGGTGTGCAGGGAGGGGTCTGTGTTGTTCCAGTTATCACTGTTTCCTGTGCGTGTAGTGTCGGCTGCCCTTTTAAGGGTGCAGGATTCTGCCCGTTCCAAATGACGAGCATGCCTCCGAAGATTCCAAGTCCGGTTATGCAGATGGCTAAAATAATTTCCATGTCTTCCCCCAAATATTTTGTATTTGCCATTTACAAAGCAAAGAATGTACCCAAAAGGGAGACGAGAAACCTTTTAGGGGTCTCGTGCCTATAACGCATTGAAATACTGTTGAATGGATGGCGAAATTTTTAAAATTGTCGTTGTGATTATTTAAAGAATGAAAAGCGGATGAGGTATTTGGGCATCAGTTGTGGGACAGGTTGCTATTCAAGAGCATACAGTTTGTATCTAAATGGATAACTCGTCGGAGAGGTATATCGAGGAGAGAAGGCAGCATCAGGCAAGGGTGTGGTTTTGGGAGAAAAGCCCTGCAACCAGTTGGGCGGGGTTTATTCTTGACGAAGTACGGACAGGGGAGGAAATCCTAGCAATCGGTACGTTCCGAGAAAGCCCGTCGCAAGGCATAGCAGAATGGTCAAAAGCAACCCGGTGCTCAATATGATGAGATCGAAGGTCCAGGTCAGGTCAAAAAAGAAGTACAAGAGAGACCAGGAGAGTAGACACCCCAATCCAAGTCCAACAAGGCCTGCAAAGGCTCCAATGACACCGAATTCTACTCCCAGCGAAAAGACAAGGAGCTTGCGACTGGCTCCCAGAGCTTTCACAATTGCCAATTCATGCAGACGCCGGTACCGGTTGATTGAAATCGCCGCAATCATGACCACGGCGCCGGTGACCAGACATAACAGGGCCAGGGCTTGAATCCCCAGGGCCAATTGGTGAAAGATCCGACCAATACTCTCCAGTACATCTCCCACTTTAATGGCTGTCACATTGGGCATGGCGGCGACGATGGCTTGCTGTAAGGGGACTTCGAGCGTTGTGGGCACTCTGGTTGTGGCGATGTAGGTGAACGGGGCGCCGTCAAAAGACCCAGGCTGAAGGATCATGAAAAAATTTATGGAAAAACTTCCCCAATCCACCTGTCGAAGACTGCTCACTTTTGCGACAAGTGGCACTCCTTGAATATCCAACGTCAGAGTTGAACCCAGGGTGAGTCCAAGGTTTTTTGCGGCGTCTTCCTCCACGGAGACCAAGGGGAAATCTGATGATGCTCTCGTCGCCCCATCTGCGTCCGATTCCTGGGTATCATCCCACCATTGTCCTTCAGTGAGGACGTTATCGTTTGGAAGATTCCGGGATGTCGTCAGTACGTATTCCCTGGTGAAATACCATCCGTTTCGTTTGCCTTTATGCTCCTCAGGATCGATGGGTTGTCCGTTGATAGCCGTGAGGCGAGACCTCACCACTGGAACTAATTTATACGGTGAATCCGGGAATTGTTGTTGTAGCACGCCCATAAATTGGGGAGATTGGTCCGGTTGGATATCTATGAAAAAAAATGAAGGAGCCTGGGAGGGTATCTGGTTCCCTATCAGATCAAGTAAGGACCGTTGCACAATCGTTAGCGTGGTCATGAGCATGACACCAATTCCAATGGCCAACGTCATGGCTTTGGTAAAATTCCCAGGCCGTTGAAGATTCCTCACTGCATGACGCAACAAATACCGTTGAGGAATCGGCACATGTCGGAGAATGCTATACAGAACTTCCGTGCCTCCGATTAAGAGGAGAATTGCCACTGCACATGCACCGGAAAAAAATAAACCGAGGGTCAGTGAGTGGGCTTGCCACATGGCCAGGCCGGTCACACCCACCATGATGCTGATACTGACCACGACCTGTGCCCGGTCATTCCACCAATGCTGGAGGATGGTCCGCCACCGTATTAATCTGGATTGGGTGTTGGCCATAGTTTGGGAGTGGTTCACCGCTTGTCGATACACCAATGCCGGAGAGACATTGCGGATGGCCAATAGAGGCCAGAGTGAGAAGGCCAGCGTGGCCAGGATGCCAAGTACGATCCCACGCAGGATAGGAGCGACCGTGGGATTCATGGGCATGGTTTCAGGAATAATGCCTTGAAGTAATAGAGGTAAGCCTCGGTGAAGCACGACGCCAACTAAGACACCAAAGAAACTGCCGATCCCTCCCAGGATGAGGCTTTGCGTGAGGTAGAGCCGAATGATTTGTGAAGAATCCGCTCCCAGGGTTTTGAGAGTGGCTATTATGGGTATTTTTTGTGTGA
>JAUIKP010000468.1 GCA_030430725.1 Nitrospiria bacterium | reverse complement strand
AGTGTTGGCGAAAATTCTAAGGTTCCGGATAAGTTCACCTTGAATAAAAAATCAAACGTAAAAGTTCCAAAACGATAATCTCCAGGCTTCAGGTTTAATGTCCTGGATTCCGAAGTTTTGTATGCGTCCATATTGATCGGATCTTTTGTCCAAATCAACGGGGTGATGCCGGGTACATGCCACCATGTCGGGGGAGTGAGTGCATTCGGATTTACAGTAATAGGAAACTCTCGCAACAGAGGGTTGACAGGATCTGCTGTGTGACCGAGTTGAACAATCAGTGGAGAAATGCTCAGGAGAAACAGCCAGAAAATCCCATGTCTGAGTTGACGAGGCACGTGTGTTCGAATCACGGTCTTGTTATTTTTTTTGTGGTTCATTGTCGGTGGTCCGCCTTTCTGGAACAGCTTGGAAGATATCCCTAATCGCGCTGCTTTCCCATTCGGTATGCGTTTCAAGGCCGAGGGCGTACATGATCGTCGCTCCGGTATCTATTAACGAGACCGATTGGGTGATGGGATGATTCCTTTTAATATTCGCGCCCCAAGCAATCCAGGGAATGGTGGCATCCAACTCAGGGGACGTAAGGCTTGTAGGGACTGGCTTGCCTTTCCCTGCAGGGGCTGAAAGCGGTCCGCTATTTAAGCCAGTAATAATCACCATGGTTTTGTCCAATACCCCAAGTTCTTTATACGTTTGGATGATTTGTTCCACAGCGGTATCGATAGATAGTAAGGCGGAGGAATATTTTTCGGAATCCCACCCGTATTTTTGACCGACCTTACCCGCCGTAGGCAGATGTACTAATAAGAGGTTTGGCACTCCAAAAAGCCGGAAGCCATAGCCTTTTTCACTGGTAACTTTTTTTAAAAAGTCTTTGATGTATTCCGACGCTCTTTCTGGCGTGCATTGGGGTTTGGTGTAGCCACAGACTTGGGAGTCGACGTAAATTTCCGGTCGAACTAATTGATAAAGCCGTTCATCCATAAGAAAGACGCCGCTGTCTTTTCCTCCAGCCAAATCCATATAGTCAAAGACGGTGGGTGAACGCATAAATGAACGTGCAAAATCGTACGTTTCCCAATCGGCGGTCACCCGATGTTTCTCGACTTGAAGGCCGGTGAGCAGAGAGGCCATCGCCGAAACAGTGAGAGGTGGATTGATAGATTGTGCAGACCATGTCACAGCTCCATCCTTGGCTAACTGACTTAGGTTTGGAGTAGTGCCGCCTTGGATGGATGATGATTTTACCCCCTCCAGCACGACCAGAATAATATGTTCGGCTTGTGCGGCTGATGCAATCGAGGCTGTAGCCCCGAATAGGGTAAGCCAGACCACACTCCACGCTAGAAACAAACACCGTTTGAGTTTACCACCACAATATTGGTGAGGACGTAATTGGGAAATATTCATAATTTCTGTCCTGCTCCACGATAAGAATAAAGATGAAATTGTGATGGAACCTTATTCTCTAGTTGTATGAGAAGAGTTTTCCCTCACTTATCAGGCTAGGGCTCGAAATTGAACTTATCATGCAGATTTTCAGGCGGTCAACCAACTCAGAAAGCCAGGAGTTTCTTCCCATTAAATTAACCGACCAAAAAAATTCAAGTAACGCTTGCCCTGGGTCTAGGGTATCCATTATGAATGGGGGGCTCACATACAAATGATTTCCAATGCCTCACGAAAATAATTTCCAACATTCCAATTATTCTAAGTCGGACCCTGGAGGACGGGTGGGCTATAGAACTTTACAGCCTGGACCGGCTGTAGATTCGCCTTCGTGGGGCGAAGCGATGCTTGGCGTCGGCGAACGGATGGCCCAATCCCGAGTGAAGGGAATCCTCTTTCTCAATGGTTTGCCTTTTATGGATCTCTTCGGGGCTGCCAGGTTGGATGAGGTTGGAGGCTTAAAGCGAGGGTATTCCCGAGGAATATCTGGATTAGAATCGTTGTTGGCTCTCCTTCGCCCTGCAACAAACGGTATTTGTCTTCCAGATGATCCCATCCACCCTCCTGTAGCCAACGATGAACCAACTCACAAAAGGTTGGACCTGCTCGCTCAGGAAATAGGGAATTTTTCTTCGTCATACGTGAGGAAATTTGAACTTGCCCTGACTCAGGGGAGCAATCAATCTTTTCCCTGTGGTCGATACGTTTGGTCTTCGGTGAATCATCATGTTGGCCGCCTTGAAGCCGCCATGCATCTTTTGATCTATCTTCGAAATTGGGTTTCGAGTCTTGGTCTAACCAGGGATGATCGGATTCTTCTCATTAGCCATGGTCATGCGGGTCAGGTTCTGGCTTTATTGTCGAATATACTCGCCGGAGGGGAATCGGAAATGCGGGCACGCGTTTTTGAGATTTTAGGCCAATATTGGCAAGCATGCCCTTCAGCCGATCGGTCCGTCGAACAGCTTGAACTCATATATAGGCTAGTTTTGGATCAAATGGCGTTAGAAGGCGCAGCGGTCGATGTTGTCACATTGGGAACTCCGGTTCGCTATGGCTGGGAAACCGATGGGATTGGGCAACTGCTGCATTTTGTGAATCATCGTGAGATTCGAACTGATGGCAAACGTTGGTTGGCGAAGATGGAATTACCTCAAATTGCATGGGAAATGCCCTATCAAACTGGAGGTGATTACGTTCAGCAATTGGCTGTGGCCGGTACGGATATGGTTCCGAATAATCCGGAGGTTGAGCAGGCCAACGTTGATTTAAGGGAAATCTTTGAGCCGTATGACGGCTTTGAACGGTGGCTGGAATGTACCCGGCGTGCGACACGATGTGCCAATGACGGACAATGTCTGTTGGTGGAATATGGAGTGCAGGCGGATGAGTCTCCTCGACAGCACTTATTCGGCCATGCATGTTATACCCAGAGCCGGGCCATGTTATTTCTAGCGACTGAAATCGCACAGGCATTCTATTGACAGGAGAGTCGTTGAGTAAAAAGATCATTATTGGTCCTAATTGGTCCTAGGCGCGGTCGGGATATTCAGCATTTTGCTTTGAAGGAAATATGAGGCGTGTTGTCTCTGTTTTGCCTTTCTCACTGGGTCGTAAGTCTCACAACTTCATAGCTCCAATGACACATTGATTCTATTTGAATCCCTGTGATATCAAGTCAGGGTTTGCCGAGGAGTGTAAAAAAACTCCCTGCTGACTTAATGAAATTGTAACGTGTCCACAACCCTTAT
>JAUIKP010000467.1 GCA_030430725.1 Nitrospiria bacterium | reverse complement strand
AAGGAGATGCCCAAGGTGGTGCCTCTTTCCATGGCGGGAATCGAGAAGCGGAAGCGAATTTTGAAGCAAAAGTTTGACGTCGAGGACCAGGGTGACAAGGCGCTCATTTTGAAAGCTCGCGAGATGGGATTCATCTGAATTCGGTTTTAAATTCGTATTTTCAGGGCATGAAGTTTGTTATTGCCCCGGATAAATTCAAAGGATCCCTGACCGGTCAGGAATTCTGTGCAGCTGTGGAAAAGGGTATTTTAAAGGTGTTTCCGGATGCTGAAATTGTAAAGGCCCCACTCGCCGATGGCGGGGACGGAACCATTGCGGTACTCGAGGATCAGCTTCCGGGTAGTCGAAGGGAGGTGACCGTCTGGGATCCATTGATGCGTGACATAAAGGCTTCCTATTTATACGACAGTAAAACCCACACGGCATTTGTCGAAATGGCTGAAGCTTCGGGGATGCGCCTGTTGCATGAAAATGATCAAAATTGCTACCACACAACATCTTTTGGAACCGGGCAATTGATTTTGGATGCCCTGGAACAGGGTGCCAAAAAGATCATCCTGGGTATTGGCGGAAGCGCAACCAATGACTGTGGCATTGGCATGGCAGAAGCCCTCGGTTACCTTTTTCTGGATAAAAAGGGAAAGGAGTTGATTCCGATAGGGAAAAACCTTTCTGAGATTGCTTATATCGTCGATGAAAATGCAGATCCCCGGATCAAGAAAACAACTTTTTTGGTGGCCTGCGATGTGACCAATCCGCTGTATGGACCAGATGGTGCGGCTTACGTTTATGCTCCTCAAAAAGGAGCGTCCGATGAGGAGGTTGAATTGCTCGACCAGGGCCTCAGGCATATGGCTGAATTGATTCGTTCCCATTTCGGGTTCGAAGTGCACCATCTTGCGGGAGCCGGCGCTGCCGGTGGAATGGGAGCAGGGGCCATCACTTTTTTAGGTGCCGAGCTCAGCTCCGGGGTGGAGCTGGTCAAACAGATGATCTCGTTTGACGAAAAGGTCAGGGGCTCCGACTGGATCATTACCGGAGAAGGCAAGCTGGACACGCAAACCCTGTCGGGCAAAACCATCCTTGGCGTGTTGTCATCCGCCCATATCAATGGGTCTATGCTTGCCGCCTTTTGCGGGATGATCACGATGTCAGACGCGCGAAAAGAACTTGAGATAGACTATGCCGATTCGGTCATGGCCCGGGCTTCCTCTCTCGAAGACGCCATGGCAAACAGCGCGGAATACGTTCAGGAAATGGCTGAGGAATTTGCCCACAGTTTGAATCATCTGGAATCAAATTGAACATTTAACTAATGGTAATTCTGATCGCACTTGTTGTAGTTGTAATTCTGATGGTGGTTGCCGCTTCCAAATTCAACGTGCATCCTTTTTTGAGTTTGCTGCTCGCAGGTATTGTAATGGGATTCGTTGGCGGACTCGGGAAGACCGAAATTATCACAACCCTGACCGATGGTTTCGGCAAGACCCTGGGAAGCATCGGGATCATCATCGCCTTCGGAACCATTATTGGAGCCTACCTGGAAAAAAGTGGTGGAGCCATGACACTGGCCAATTGGGTGATCAAGGTTATCGGGGCCAAACGTTCCGTGCTTGCCATGAACCTGACGGGTTTTATCGTTTGCATTCCGGTTTACTGCGACTCGGGTTTCATCATCCTGTCTTCACTCAACAAAGCCATCAGCAAAAAGAGCAAAATTCCTTTAGTGACCCTTGGGGTTGCACTGGCCGCAGGATTGTTCGCCACACACGTCTTTGTTCCACCGACTCCCGGGCCCTTAGCAGCTACTGCCGCCCTCGACGCGGACCTGGGCCTTGTCATCCTGCTCGGCATTCTTGTAGCCATACCCGTTGCCCTCGTCGGAAAATTCTGGGGAGAGTATATCGGCCGAAGGTCGGTTACTTCGAGTACTCAGGCTGTGAACAACGAGGATGCCAACACCCAGTTCGAAGACCTTGGCACCAATCCGGAAAACGCGAAAAACGATTTGAGCGAAAAAAGTGAAATAGGAGAAACAAGCGAAACAGGCGAACCTCAAGCATCGAGACTAACCCTTCCCGGAGCACGAATGTCTTTTGCGCCCATTGTAGTCCCGATCATACTGATTGCATTAAAATCCATCGGTTCTTATCCGACCCACCCATTGGGGGTTGGAACAGTCGCTTCTTTTATAGATTTTATCGGAAATCCAGTAGTCGCATTATTCATCGGGGTTGCCCTGGCTTTTCCTTTGAAACCCAAGGGAATTAAGGATACGCATTCTTCCTGGGTAGGTGCGGGCTTGCAACAGGCGGGTGTGATCATTCTCATCACTGGGGCAGGGGGTGCTTTCGGTGCCATTTTACGAGCAACAGGAATCGGTGACTTCATTGGTTCTTCTTTTGCAGACCTTGATCTTGGGCTGCTTTTGCCTTTCATCATCGCCGCCATACTCAAAACTGCCCAGGGATCTTCGACAGTGGCCATCATAACCACTGCCGCAATCATCGCACCGATCCTGGAATCCTTCGGACTCGACTCTTCCATGGGCAGGGCCCTCGCCGTACTTGCCATCGGAGCAGGCTCCATGACCGTATCCCACATCAACGACAGTTATTTCTGGGTGGTGGCTCAATTCACCGAAATGGACACGCCAACTGCCCTGAAAAGTCAGACAGTTTCTACTCTGATCCAGGGGCTTGCCGGCATCGCAATTATTATGGTTTTGGGTTGGGTGTTGGTTTGATAGGATATCCTATATTTCTACTATATTTACCATCTCTAAATCTCAGGCGAGAATTCAATTCCTGTCACTCGAGACACCGCGGACATCATTTCGGCGACGGAGGTGCCGGTGCCACTGCCCAAGTTGTAGGCAGGCTCGATAGCGTCGCCGCGGTCCATACGTCTGGCAGCCCCAACGTGGGCTTTGGCGAGATCTGCGACATGAATGTAATCCCGAATGCAGGTGCCATCGGGGGTGTCATAGTCGTCTCCAAAAATCACGGGAAGACGATCGTTCTCCAGCCCCGCAAAGACCATAGAGAACAAGTTATGGGGACTCACATCTGGCAAAGACGGTTCACCGGACCCCACAACGTTGAAATAGCGAAGACTTGTGTGCACTAGACCTGTTGCTGTCCCTTGGTTGCGCAGCAACCACTCGCCAATGACTTTGGACTCCCCATACGGAGAGGTTGGGTTGA
>JAUIKP010000466.1 GCA_030430725.1 Nitrospiria bacterium | reverse complement strand
ATCAATCTTAGTCTATCTTTTGGCTGTTCTCATGCGGCAAGGTCAACGATAAGAGGAACCTATGGAAACTCATTGGCGTAGTGTGGTGAAGGGTGTGAGTTGGCGGGCCGTCGGGACGTTGGATACCACCCTTTTAGTGTTTATTTTTTCTGGTGAACTCCTTCTTGCCGCCTCGGTGGGATTAACGGAATTGGTCACGAAAATCTTTTTATATTGGGCCCATGAGCGAGTCTGGCAAAAGATCCGATGGGGACGGATCTATCCGACAACCAGTTCACCATGAATGACGTCCCTTTCACCATAAAAGGATAAACAATATGGCACGGCACATACTGATGAGTGGGGCGGTGATGGCTTTCCTTGGTGTCGCGATTGGCGCCTTTGGTGCCCATGGACTCAAGCCATTGCTTTCTGAACAGATGTTGGCAGTCTTTGAAACCGGCGTACGGTATCATTTGATCCATGCCTTGGGCATGCTCAGTGCGGGCTTGAGTTTGCTCTATGTTCCCCTTCGTCAGTTCAAATGGGCCGGTTGGGCTTTTATCCTGGGCATCGTGTTGTTTTCAGGTAGCCTGTATGTCATGTCCATATCGGGTGCCCGGGGATTGGGAATGCTCACTCCTTTTGGAGGGCTGTGTTTTCTTGTGGGATGGGGCCTGTTGGCGCGAGGCTATTGGAAAGCCTTTCCCTCCCCCAATACACCATCCTCTCCGCCAGAGAGTAAAGAGTCGATGACCTGATGTCGGTTAAGGCGTTGGCCTCTCCGCCTGGGACGAAGTGTTTTTGACGATAAATGGTGGACTGGCTTCTCCCATATAGAGCGTGCGATGGGGAAAGGGAATTTCAATTCCATTTTGGTCGAAGGCTTTTTTCAGGCGTCGTCGATATTCTCTCCCTACCATCCATTGCTTGATGGGTAGCGTTTTCAATCTGGCTTTAATAACGACCTCTGATTCGCCGAAGTCGTCTACTCCCAGTATTTCAATAGGTTCGAGAATGTTTGGTCCTATCTCCGGGTCCGCTTGTAAATCTCTGCCTACCTCCTTCATGACGGAAGAAACCCGATCGGTATCTTCTTTATAGGCGACACCTATATTCATGACATAGAATGACCAGTCTTTGCTCATGTTGGCGAGGGTCGTGACGGTGCCATTTGGAAAAATATGCACGGTTCCCGACAGGTCGCGTAGGGTAATGGTCCGGAAACTGATGGCCTCGACTAAGCCACCGGTTCCATTCACCACGGCCACATCTCCAACCCGCACCTGGTTTTCTAAGATCATAAAAAATCCATTGATGACGTCCCGGACAAGATTTTGTGCGCCAAAGCCGACCGCCAGTCCCACGATCCCCGCACTGGCGATAATGGGTGTGATATCCAAACCTATCTGACCCAATCCCATTACCACGGCAACGACCCAGACCAAAGTGAGGCAAATGGTCAGAAGCAAGCCGATGAGAGTTTTAACCCGTTTCTCAGCGGCTAACCGGTTATTGTCATCGTTTTCCCCCACCCTGAGTAAAATGCTTTCAAGTTTGTGGAGGCCGAAACGAACGGCTCGTATGCCGATGTATGCGACAACTCCGATAAGAAGAAGCCGCAAGCTGGCTTCCATGATGACCACCGACTTGGCTGCGAGGAAGGGAGTAAGCTTTTCAAAACCAAATGATTCCATCTAGGACCTCCTTAAAGAGAAAGAGAAAAATCAGTTCCTTGGAAGCCTGTATCAAGGTCAGGCCAATTAAGGAGCTGAGCCCGAGTAGAATGCCTATTCTTTCAAGGGATTGGAGCATTGGCAAGCACGGAAGGGAGAGCGTTGCCAAGTTTCCCATATCCGGACTGATAAATTTTGGAAAGAAGACCGCGATAGAGTTTTTACGAAGCAATTCTTTTTCACGGATTTTTCACGGATCTAGGCCTTTTTTTTGTGGGCGCTCCCTTGACACATGATGTCTTGGGTGGTAAACAATCCAGAATAGGTCGTCAGGGACAACGAGGTCCCATCGTCGACCGCCGATACAATTGAACGCGGACAATGAAGTCCTCAGCCAAAAAAATTGGTTGGGGATTTTTTTTTGCCTTTTGAACCCATGCCCGCTCGTTGTACTGAAGGAATTCCACGACATTCCCGTTTAGGAAGGGTAGCTGAACATTTTCGGGACAAGGTGGCGCGGAGAATTCCTGGTAGTGGTATGGCGAGTGCGACCTTAAAAATACGGAGGGCTACATGATTGGAGATCGAATGGTTGGAATCACCCTTCACCACTCATCGAAGGTTCGTAGGTGCGGAGGGCTGTTGAGCCTTGGGCTTGTGCTGCTTGTGATGATTAGCGCATCGGGCATGAGTGAGGCGGCGGTGCTAACCAAGGAGGATTTCAAACTCTATGGGTATGTGGATGCGTCCTATACCCAAAATTTCAACTCTCCCAAAAATTCCGGGGCCAATGCTAATGATTTACGGATCTTTGACGGGGATGCCAATTCTTTCAGACCCAATATGGCTCAATTGGTCTTTGAAAAGGAAGGGACCAACGGGAGCGATCCCATCGAGCGTGCCGGCTTTCGATTGAAATTAGATGTTGGTGAGGATGTGCAATTTACGGGTGGGCGAACCGGAGATGATGTGGATTTCCAGGAAATGTATGTCCAGTATGTCGCTCCGGTTGGTAACGGAATAGATATTCGGATTGGACGAATGAATTCCTTGGTGGGATATGAAGTCATTGAAAGTCCCTACAATAATAATTTTTCCCGATCCTGGTTGTTTGGTTTGGGGCAGCCCTTTACGATCACCGGTCTTCGTCTGGCGTATGCCGTGAACGAAAGGCTTTCCGTATTGGTGAGTGTCCTCAATTCTTATACCGGCCTGACGGAAGATAATAATAAGTCGAAATCTGTGGAAGGGTTAGTGTCCTATCGCCCCACTGACGAGCTTGGATTGAATATGTATGGAATTGTGGGAAAAGAGAGTTCGAATACGCGATCGGGTTCTGGCACACGGGTCCTTGTCGGCGGGTATGCGACCTACCAGGCCACTGATCAATTAGGCTTTGTGGTGGAAGGGTATTATGCCAATCAGGAGAATGGGAGTGCCATCAGCTCGGGTCGCAATGCCCGTTGGGATGGGATAGCGGGGTATGCCATTTATGATTTTAATGAACAATGGGGGCTCCGGTTTCGTGGAGAAATTTGGGAGGACGCCGGAGGCGATCAAAGTTG
>JAUIKP010000014.1 GCA_030430725.1 Nitrospiria bacterium | reverse complement strand
TAAACTGGATACAATTGATGGCAATCGTAACGCAGCCTCACTCCATCCCAAGCTATGAATAAATCCCGCCTGAAGCCAAAAGAAAAGGGGCGGTTTATTAAAATACGGCTCTCCCCGCAACCAAAGGTGCACATAATCCTCGGCCGCCATCATGGTGTGGGTCACAATAGCGTACAAACCCTCGGTTTCCCCGAACAGAGAAATGGTGGCATTGGTACTAAACGCCAGAAAACCAATGACTAGTAGAAGCGGAATATGGATAGCGGGGCGTTCAAGGAAAGGAACCCAGGAGGTATTCATGAGAAAAGAGGAGATAACTCACTGCCCATGATGATCATTTCCAACACAAAGTGGGCACACTTTAGGACACAATCTCCGAATTTGTTAACCCGAGCGGCTTTTCGACCAACTCATTTCATGGAATCCGGGAATTGGATTTCAAATTGGATATATTGTGAATGGGCAACAATACTTTTATGTTTGCCCCAATTAAAGAGATGCCATGCATCAGCAGGAGGGAACTAATACTCTAGAAGAATCGACATTTCCTGGTGCATGTTTAGCTTCTATAATTACGTATACGCGTAACGCCCTGCGAGTAACGAATGAGGATGTTACCATCATCAAGGCAACTGGGGAAATGTGAATGGTGCGCCCGGAGGGACTTGAACCCCCAACCCTCGGTTCCGAAGACCGATGCTCTATCCAATTGAGCTACGGACGCATGAAGTGTTGACTTTATACATCCCACTAGGGTCCCCGTCAACCAATCCCTCATTTTATTCAGGCTGACCCTCTCTGTTTCCGGTTCCTTCTATTCTCCTTACGGTATGTGATCAGTTAGCAGATTTCACCCCTGGAGCCCACCCCTCTGGGGAATAGTCACAGAAACTTCTATTGGGTTGAAATAGGCATGATCAAGATCTCTTTTCCATATTTCTGAACGTCAGGAATCAAATGATACGTACCGAACAGTTGGCCTCCGACACCATCATGTTTCATGTGCGGGGACAGTTGAATACACAAGTGGCCAAAGAATTGAGTTTGTTGGTCTTTCGGTCCTACCACTTAGGGTGTAAGACATTCCTTTGCAATCTGAGCCTGACCAGGGTGTGTGATACGGATGCATATTACCACCTGACATTGATTGGAGAAGGGTTACGAGATAAAGGAAGAAATTGGCGAGTAATTTCCCCGCCCTCTTCGAGCGGAAATCAGCTTATCCTCCGAACAAGTCTTCAGTTTCTTGCTCCTCCAAACTTGAATTAATTACTCTTCTCCAAGAAAGACCCCATCGACCATCCTTCTTCGATGAAAATAAAAAATCCTTGCTCAACGCTGCTCTTATACCACCCTCCTAGAATGTATCTGATCCCCAAAAATGAAAGCATACCGCATTTGTGTAGTCCCTGGAGACTTTCGCCTCAAAAACCCCCTCAAATTATAAGGAATGGAGCTTTTTTCACAACTTGGGGGAATGAAGTAAAGATGATGAAATTTTCCCAAAGAAGACTTAGTAACCATTCCGATTATTCTTGCAAGATTTTTCCTGCGACTATTTCCCAGGGAAATTCCCCGCATCGAACCGTGGGTATCCTGCGCAGTTTTTAGGAGATGATTAATACGATTCAGGGGTAGGGAGATCCACCTCAGATTGGGTGGCTTCCGGGACAAGTTTTTCTAAGCGGCGATGATAGTCACGCAGACGTTGTTGTTGAGGTGGAGTGAATTTAATAGTTTCCTGGTTGTGCAATTCCACCAACTGTTCAACGCATTGCAACAAGGGGGGAACGGCGTCGAATACTTTCCCTGCCTCAAATGCTTCCAGAGATTCGACGAATAACGGTGGGAGAGTTTTGTACGTTATTCCCACTCGATCACGAAATCGATAGACCGTAGTTTCATACGCATCGACTGCCTCCGGTGTCGGGCGAATTCCCCCAGACAATGCCAGCATGGACTTGGCCGGTACCTTCGCAGCAAACGCCGCCAGACCGGCAATCAGTTCTCCCAATGTATCAACGACCTGGCCAGGCTCTAACTTTGCCTCTTTTTTCATATGTTGAAATCTACTCCAATCGCTTGTCTGGTTGTCAAGACAATCATTTGTCTTTCATGCCCTTCAAGGCATTGAGTACCATTACCATATCTTCAGGCAACTCCGCTGAAAATGTCACCATTTTGTGAGAAACAGGATGGACAAAACCAAGAACTTTGGCATGCAACATCACACGGGGAATGCCAATCCCTCCAACAACCATAACTTTTTTCCCTCCATAAGTTTGGTCACCCAAGATCGGACACCCGATAGCCTTGAGGTGAACTCGTAGCTGATGCGTGCGGCCTGTGCCAGGGAATAACTCCACATGTGCGGCCACTACCCCAAATCGTTCCTTTACCCGGTAACTGGTCAGCGACTCCCTGGGATTGGTTGTCCGTGAAGAAAAGGTTTTTCGATCTTTCGTATCTCGTCCGATCGACAACTCAATCCTGCCTTCCCGTGTCTTTGGTCCTTCCCACACAAACGCCTCATAGACTCGAATGATGGTATGGGCTTTAAATTGTCCTGCCAACAACCGGTGAGCCTGATCATTTTTCGCCACGACTAAAATGCCCGTCGTTTCCTTGTCCAGTCGATGCACCAACCCAGGGCGCTCCTTTCCGCCAATGGTTGAAAGATGCCCTTCTCCGCTTTGCATGTGATGCAGGAGCCCATTAACTAAGGTCCCAGTCCAATGACCGGGGGCCGGATGAACCACAAGGCCTGCCGGTTTGTTGAGAACCAACAGGAATTCATCTTCATACAGGATGACAAGGGGAATTGGTTCAGGATTGATTGCCACGGGCTCTGGACGCGGAACGACCAGAACAACGTAATCACCAGGCCTGACCTTGTGACTGGGTTTCACAACCTGCCCATCGACCGTAATATGGCCGTCTTCTATTAATCGTTGGAGGGCTGTTCGAGAAAAGTAGGGTTCGCGGTTGGCCAGAAAATGATCAAGGCGTTTAGGAGACTCGCCTGCGGTGACGATGAACTCCGTCCGCGTAGCGACATGCGGCATGACAGGCAAAAAAACGGGGGCCCAATTACTTTAGATGAGAACCAGCCTGTTGGTGGTGCCGACCGGCTATTTTTTGCCGGAGACGGGCCTTTTCCAGACTGACGCGAGCTTCCTCGACTTCTGAGGGTAGCCCACCACGCTCCAGACGTTCTTCCGCTTTTCGAACGGCATCCTCCGCCCGTTCCACATTTATGTCTTCAGCCTTTTCGGCGATTTCCGCCAGAATCGTTACCTTAGTCGGCGTCACTTCAGCAAATCCCCAGAGAACAGCCATGTATTCGGTCTGTTCACCGATACGGTATTGAAGCTCACCAATTCGCAGGGTGGTCAAAAAATGACAATGGCCTGGAAGGACGCCGAAATCTCCCTCACTTCCAGGAGCCGACACGTAGTCGACTTCCTTACTGAGTAAAAGGTGCTCGGGGGAGACCACCTCCAGAAGAATTTTCCCTGATGATGCCGTCACATCTGCCATTATCGTTTGTATCCGAGTTTTTCTGCTTTTTCGATGGCCTCTTCGATTGGCCCAACCATATAAAAGGCCTGCTCGGGAAGATCATCGTATTTACCATCCACGATTTCTTTGAAGCTTCGAACAGTGTCCACGAGCTTAACATATTTCCCTGGGGACCCAGTAAAGGCTTCTGCCACATGGAAGGGCTGGGAGAGAAACCGTTGGAGTTTTCTGGCCCTGGCCACCGTTTGCTTGTCGTCTTCAGATAATTCGTCCATGCCTAAAATTGCAATGATATCTTGGAGATCCTTATACCGTTGCAATGTGCCTTGTACCCGTTGCACCACCTGGTAATGCTCATCACCCAAAATATGGGGATCTAAAATTCTAGAGGTGGAATCCAATGGATCGACCGCAGGGTAGATGCCCAACTCGGCCAACTGCCGAGACAATACTGTGGTAGCATCCAAATGGGCAAAGGCTGTTGCCGGGGCAGGGTCGGTCAAGTCATCAGCCGGTACATATATCGCTTGAACCGAGGTGATTGATCCCTTCTTGGTCGACGTGATCCGTTCTTGCAATGTCCCCATTTCCGTCCCTAGCGTCGGTTGATAGCCCACGGCTGATGGCATTCGACCAAGCAAGGCGGATACCTCGGATCCAGCTTGAGTAAATCGGAAGATGTTGTCGATAAAAAGCAGAACATCCTGATGCTCCTCATCGCGGAAATATTCGGCAATGGTCAGTCCGGTGAGGCCCACACGGAGCCGAGCCCCTGGTGGCTCATTCATTTGACCATACACTAAGGCGGCTTTCGATTTTGAAAAATCCTGGGGATCAATGACCTTGGAATCCTGCATTTCATGCCAGAGATCATTGCCCTCACGGGTCCGCTCACCGACTCCGGCAAAAACTGAAAACCCGCCATGGTGGAGAGCGATGTTATTGATAAGTTCCATGATGATGACCGTTTTACCTACACCGGCACCACCGAATAACCCGACCTTTCCCCCTTTGGCATAGGGCTCCAACAGGTCGATAACTTTAATTCCGGTTTCCAATATTTCTGTTTTGGTTTCCTGCTCTTCTAACGCAGGGGCAGGACGATGAATGGACCATCGTTTTTCTGTTTTCACGGGGCCGAAGCCATCGACGGGATCACCCAAAACGCTGACGACCCGCCCGAGCGTTTCCCTTCCTACGGGTACAGAAATTGCCGCACCGGTATCTCTTACCTCCAAGCCACGGACCAATCCATCGGTCGAAGACATAGCCACGGCCCTTACCCTGTTTTCTCCAAGGTGCTGGGCCACTTCCAACGTGACCTGGATGTTCGACTCTCCATTTTGATCTTCCGAGTTTTGGGTGATCGTTAGGGCATTAAAAATATTAGGAAGTTTCCCTGGAGGAAACTCCACGTCCACTACCGGTCCAATGACTTGAATGACTTTTCCATTTCCGACATCCGTACCCACCATAGACTCCTTGGTTGAAAAAGATTGGTGAACGGCACACGGTCCCCCGTGCCCGGCCAGAATCAACCTTCGATTTATTTTAGGGCCTCTGCGCTTCCAGCACGATATCCACCCATTCGTTGGAAATCGCAACCTTGGGCGTGTTGTTATAAAACGAGGTCACCTTTGATAAATTCTTAGGCATTCCCTGTGGCCCCACCCATGGCCATCATTCGTGCTGCCTATTCAGTGATGGCAGCCGCCTCGGATAAGGCCAGATATCTCCGCTATTTTTCCCTGAGGATTTTGAAAACTTGCCATAGCAAAATACCTTACGCGGCTTTGTCATAGCCTTTGGACTGTTTAAATTCGGAAATGATGCTTTTCAATTTATCCCCAAATTCATCATCAATCTTTTTTTTGGCCACGACCTCTTCCCGAATAGTCGAGTGCTTCTCTTTAATAAAGGCTAACAAGCCTTGCTCAAATTCCCGGATTTTATTCACGGGAACATTATCAAGGAACCCATTCACCCCCGCAAAAATTGACAGTACCTGATCTGCCACTGGCAGAGGTTTATATTGATCCTGTTTCAGCAATTCCACCATACGCGCACCCCTGTTCAATTGAGCTTGGGTGGCTTTGTCCAATTCACTTCCAAATTGCGCAAAGGCCGCCATTTCACGATATTGTGCCAAATCAAGCCTGAGCGTCCCGGCAACCTGTTTCATGGTTTTAATCTGAGCGGAACCACCCACACGGGAGACCGATAACCCAACGTTGATGGCAGGACGGATACCGCTATAGAACAGGTCGGCTGCCAGATAGATCTGTCCATCAGTAATAGAAATCACATTCGTGGGAATATAGGCGGAGACGTCACCGGCCTGCGTTTCGATAATCGGCAATGCCGTCAAACTGCCAGCACCTTTTTCATCACTCATCTTCGCCGCCCGCTCCAATAAGCGGGAGTGCAAAAAGAACACATCCCCCGGATAGGCTTCACGTCCTGGTGGACGCCGAAGAAGAAGAGAAAGCTGGCGATAAGCGGTCGCATGTTTGGACAAATCGTCATACACGATAAGCGCATGCTTCCCATTGTCACGGAAATATTCGGCCATGGTCACACCGGCATACGGAGCAAAAAATTGCAACGACGCTGAATCGCTAGCGGTGGCGGACACCACAGTGGTGTACTCCATAGCTCCATGATCTTCCAGGGTTTTCACTACTCGAGCTACCGTTGATCGTTTCTGCCCGATGGCCACGTAAAAACAAAACACACCCAGGCCTTTTTGATTAATAATGGTGTCAACCGCAATAGCCGTTTTTCCAGTCTGACGGTCTCCAATAATTAACTCCCGTTGGCCTCGACCAACCGGAATCATGGCGTCAATGGCCTTGAGCCCCGTTTGAAGCGGTTCTCCCACTGACTGCCGATCAACCACACCAGGTGCCTTAACTTCGATAAGCCGAGTCTCCGCGGTATTGATTGGACCCTTTCCATCAATGGGCTTCCCAATGGCATCCACAACACGACCAACCAGTGCTTCCCCAACCGGGACCTCGGCAATTCGTCCGGTTCGCTTCACAGGATTTCCTTCACGAATTCCCACATCCTCGCCCAGAAGCACCGCTCCGACACTATCTTCCTCCAGGTTCAAAGCCACCCCGTATACTCCGCCAGGAAATTCCAATAACTCTCCCGCCATCGCCCCTTCCAAACCATAGACTTTGGCAATATTATCACCCACCTGGATGACGTAGCCCATTTCTTTGACATCAACCCGCTGCTCAAATCCTTTGATTTTTTCCTTAATGATGGAGCTGATTTCTTCCGCTTTGATCTGCATGGATTATCCCTTCGTCAGCTGATCATGCATACCGGCTAGTCGACCAGACACCGTATTATCAAATACCCGGCTGCCAATTTTTATTTTCAATCCCGCAATAAGATGGGGATCCACCTCAAAAGCCACTTCGACTCCATGGTGCAGCGTTTGAGACAAGTCTTGCTTAATCTGTTCTTTCTCGTTCTCAGGTAATGGTTTGGCCGAGCCAATCCAGACTTGCTGAACTCCTTGTTGTTGAGCGACCAATTCCGCAAAAGCCTCTGAAATTTCAGGGAGTAAGATGGCCCGATTCTTTTTCAATAGTTGAGTGAGAAAATCCCGCATGACCGGAGGGGCTTCCATCCTTTGACTCAATTCATTCAGGACAGCCTGTTTTTCCTCAAAATTAAAGACTGGTGAAGCGAGGACATGCTTCAAGGCAGGAGTTTCCTCCAAGCCTCGTTGCAAGGCGCCTAAGGCATTTCGTGTGAGCTCAATACTCGACTTATCGAGCAGTTGGAAAAGCGCCGATGCATACCGGCGCCCAATGGTGCTTTTATTCACAGTTTACAGAGATTCCAGGCAGCCACGTGTTGAACGCAATTGGGCGTGTGTTAAGCGGGTGAAACTAGCATGAGTGATGCAGCCTGTCAACCGGAAAGAGCGGATGTAAAGGGAATTTTTTCTGATTCCCAATCATCGCTGGGAGCGTGCAGTCGGGTCGGATTCCTCGCACATCGGAACATTGTTCTTTGTCGTTGACCCTTGAATGATTCCACCTCCCAATACACGATCCCCAAGATACAATACCGCTGACTGGCCAGGGCTCAATGCCCGAACCGGCTCATCAAACATTATTGTCATTGAGGTGGAACCTGCCCATTGGTGAGTAGCCGGGACTGGTGGGGAACTATAACGAAATTTCACATCAATTCTGCTTGCATGCTGCAATGACTCCGGGGAGAAAATATTCAAGTCTGAAATTAGGCATTCCCTGGAATCTAAATCTTCGGCAGGACCCAGGACCACCATATTCATTTCGGGAACCACGCGCTGTACATACAAACGGCTTCCTCCGGAAATACCCAATCCTTTTCGTTGGCCAGGAGTATAGAATGCGACGCCTTGATGCTGGCCAAGCTCTCTCCCTTTTCCATCCACAAACGTACCAGGACTTAAAGCCTGCGGCGCATGCTGCTTGAGGAATTGTCGGTAATCACCCTGCGTCACAAAGCAAATTTCCTGGCTTTCTTTGAGTTCGTCTACCGGCAGACCCATGGCCTCCGCTTCTCTCCAGACGTCAGGTTTTTCCATGTCCCCTAAAGGAAACAACATTTTTGAGAGCCACCCGGGTGGTATTCGATAGAGAAAATATGATTGGTCCTTCTTAGTATCCTGCCCACGAACCAGGAAGGGGGTCCCTCCTTTATCGTGCCTGATATTGGCATAGTGGCCGGTCGCAACATAATCAGCTCCCAGTTCATCGGCCACATGGAAGAGACCTCCAAATTTCACTCGTTCATTACACCGAACGCAGGGATTAGGCGTCGTTCCCTCAAGATATCCCCCAATGAAGTCCTCAATGACTCCCTTCTGAAAGCGTTCGCGGGTATCAATGACCTGGTGAGAGATCCCTAACAACTGCGCCACATGCCTGGCCATTCCCACCTTACAGCATCCTCGCTCCTCCCAACGCTTGGAAACGGTGGTCTCATCTTCTTCCTCCCAGACCTTCAATGTGACCCCGATAACTTCGTGGCCCTGCTCTTTCAGTAGCTTAGCAGCCACGGAGCTATCCACACCTCCGCTCATTCCTAAAACAACTTTTTTGGGTTCCGCGACTGCCATTAGCGGATCAATGGCTCCGTTTCTAAACTTTTTTCTTTTTTCTGCTCAACCTTAGGGATCGTCTTGCCTTGTCCATTGGAGAGGATTTTATTGTCCATAGGCACTTCTAATTTTGGAGCGGAACCCATATCGCACTCCCCCTGGAAATACACGCCCTCTTCCATGGCAAAAACGGGGGCATGGACATCACCAATGAGAACCGCCGGCTTGAGGAGTTGGATTTTTGATTTTGCGGTAATCACACCTTCAATCCGTCCACTGTTCACAATGGTTCCACCCGTGATGGTGCCTTTGATCACAGCACTTTCACCAATAATGAGGGTATCATCAATCGTAATTTCACCTTCAAAGTTACCGTCCACCCGCACCGTGCCTTCAAATTGAGCTTTACCCTTAAAATCTACACCTTTCCCCAAAAATGTATAAAATTCCTGCCCAAACCCTAATTCCTTTTTCTTGTCTTTTTCACCCCACATACAGCGTTCCTCCTCTCATCCAGTAAAGTGCCCTCAAGTTGCACGCTAGGATCTCCGTGTCCAACTAGGAACTAGCCGCCTATTCTTTGCAGAATTTTGCTTTATTTCACCTTCACAGCTTCTTCTACCGAAATCACAAGTTTGGTCTCCTTGCCTTTCCGCTCCATTTTTTGGGGCATATTGCAGGTCCCATTAAACACTACCCCCTCATCCATGGAAAGAAGGGGAGAAGTAATGGTTCCTTCAAAGACAGCCGGGGATAACAATTTAACGCGGTGCTTGGCTTCGACATCCCCCGTCAATTGTCCCTGACACATAATGGTTCCAGCATGAATCTTGGCAGCGATGACCGCTTTTTGCCCAATAATTAAATTACCGTCGGTATAGATTTCTCCCTCCAGGCGGCCATCCACTCGAACCGTGCCTTGATACCGAATGGTTCCTTTAAAGGTCACCTCTTCACCTACAAAGGCGATGATATCACCTGATTCCTGCTGGCTGGCTGAAGTCACCGGACTGTCCACCACAGCTGATTCCTTTTCCTGACCTTGATTCATTTCTGTTGTATCCTCACTGTTTTCATCGTTTTTTTTGAAAAACATGAGCCTCTCCCTCCTCGATGACTGTGCGCTCCAACTCCTTCATACCTGACTCGATACCCCGTAATATTTGCTCGACCATTTGCCACCATCATGATTCTTTAACAGCTTAAAGGAGAGCCTATGTTTACTATAAGCCATCCATCTTGTTATTATTCAATTTCTATTCCATAACTAGTGAAGCAATCCGATCCAGTTCATCATCGGAAAAATAATGGATGATGACCTGCCCGCCCCTGGCTCCCGCCTTCACCTGGACTTTAGTACCCAATCGTTTTCGAAATTGCTCTTCCAGGTTACGAAATCTATTGGGTTCCTCTTTTTTTGATTTGCCGCCCTTACCTTTCCTCTGCACGGTAATCATCTGCTCAATTTGGCGAACGGAGAGTTGCTCGGAAACAATTTTTTGGGCGAGCTGCAGTTGTGCTGCTGGAGTTGGCAGGCCTGCTAAGACCTTCGCATGCCCTAAACTGATGACCCCGGTCTCAATATATTCCTGGACATCCTTTGGCAGCGTGAGCAGCCTTACAATATTCGCGATGGAGGAACGATCCTTTCCCACAGAGCGTGAAACCAGATCCTGAGTTAAGCCGAATTCCCCCATTAATCGGGAATAGGCCTTCGCTTCCTCCATAGGATTGAGATTCTCACGTTGAATATTTTCTACCAAGGCTATCGCCAATGCCTTCTCATCGTTGGAATTCCTCACCAGGACAGGAATGCTCTGCAGACCGGCAATTTTTGCCGCTCGAAACCGGCGTTCCCCGGCAATGAGTTCGAACATACCATCGCCCTTTCTCCTGACCACAATCGGCTGCAGTACGCCATGCTCTTTGACGGATTGCGCTAACTCATCTAATTCCGCTTCCAAAAATGTCGTTCTGGGCTGATAGCGGTTCGGGAGGATCTGGTCCAGTGGTATCATGGAGACCGCCTGACCATCCTGCTCCACTTTCCAGACAAGAGTCTTTTTTTCAGGAAGTAGGGCCTGAAGCCCTTTACCTAACGCTTTCTTTTCCATTCCTCAAAATCTCCTTGGCGAGGTCAAGATAGGCCTTGGCTCCACTAGACGCGGCATTATAGGATAAAACCGCCTTCCCATGACTTGGCGCTTCAGCTAATGCCACATTTCTTGGGATAACAGTCTGAAAGACTTTATCTGCAAAAAATCCTCGAATTTCATCTTGCACCTGCCGCGAAAGATTAATTCTTGAATCATACATCGTCAACACAATGCCTTGAATAGCTAACTCCGGATTAAATGACTCCCGAATCCTTTCGACATTTCCCAATAAACGACCCAATCCTTCCATGGCATAATACTCACATTGCACGGGAATGATCAGGTCAGAGGCTGCAACAAGGGCATTGATGGTCAAGAGGCCGAAGGCAGGTGGACAATCAATGATGATAAATTCGAAGTCGACCATTCCGTCTAACACAGTTTTCAGAATAGTTTGACGATCCGAGAGATTGGACAGTTCGATTTCCGCCCCGACCAAATCGCCCTTTGAGGCCACCACACTCAGCCCGTTTATGTTAGTAGGTAAAACTACGCTTTCCACCAAGCGCCTATCCATTAAACATTCATAAATAGTTGCGCCTTGAGGTTCAATTGACAACCCACTCGTCGCATTGGCCTGTGGGTCCAAATCAATCAATAAAACAGATTTTCCAGATATTGCCAAAGCCGCGCCAAGGTTGATTGACGTCGTGGTTTTTCCAACTCCGCCTTTTTGATTGGCAATAGCAATGGTTCTTTTTAACATAATCAAATAAACCACATTAGCAATCGTTCCACGTGGAACAGGACAATTGCCTGCCTATGATTCATATTTCAATACCGACAAGACACGACTTCCATATCCAAACGGCAATTCATAGGACAATTCTTCACACACTTTCATTCCATTGAGTCGAAAATGATTGTCAATATTTTTCGAGCGAAATACAACTAGTTTTCCATTATTTTTTAAAATACGGACAAGATGCGGCAGGATGTGGTCTACATTAACCCCTTTACAAATGGCGACATCACACTTTTCTTCATGCACCGATATGGAATCAAAGTCTTCCAACCGACGTGAGACAACAGAAATTTTGGGCAAATCAAGCTTCCCAATAATATTATGGAGGAAGGCCGTCTTATTGGATCTGGGTTCCATTAATACAACATCAAGAGCCGGCAAAGCCAACTTTAGCGGTATCCCAGGGAAACCACCACCTGTTCCAATATCAACAATCCTGACATCAGGATTATTTCCAAGCGCCAAATGTCCCGCCAACGAATCGACAAACAGCAAAACGGTCCGCTCGCTGTCTGTGCGAAGGCCGGTCAGATTTATTGAACGGTCCCATCGACACAATTCATCATAATACAAACCAAATTTCCAAAGTATTTCTTCAGAGAATGATAGCCCAAGCTTATGAGCCCCCTGTATGAAATGATCTAGGAAATTAAAAGATTGATCTTTTTGTTCCACGTGGAACATCTCATTTTTTCTGAATCAAAAAAAAATGATTTCCATTGGGCTTTTCAAACTGAATACGCTGAATCACCAAATCCGGAGCCTGGCTGAAGATAAGTCAAAAACTAGCTGGCCTTTTTATGTTTTTCCACGGCAACAAGGAGAAGTGACATGGCGGCAGGGGTCATTCCAGAAATTCGGGAAGCCTGGCCAATGGATGAAGGGCGCACTTTCTTTAGTTTTTCAACAATTTCATGGGAAAACCCCTTGATATCATCATAATTAAAGTTATCGGGAACATGCCGATGCTCAAGCTTTTTAAATTGTCCGATAAGTTGTTCCTGTCGCTTAATATACCCCTCATACTTGATGGATATTTCAATGGCCTCGACCACGTCAGGATTATCCTCTTTTGTTCCATTTAAAAACTGAGCCAAATGATGATAGGAAACTTCAGGCCTTCGAAGAAGTTGCGCGAGCGACGAATTGGGGGCAAAGCTTTCCATTGGAATCATATCCTCAAGGACCAGACCTGATGGTCTTGGAGCAGTGGAATGAAGTCTCTGAATTTCCCGCTCGATCTTTCCCTTTTTTTCCTGAAAAGCATTAAATGTTCTCTCAGGCACAAGACCGATACGATAGCCGTGCTCCGTTAAACGGAAGTCAGCATTATCCTCTCTGAGAAGCAAACGATACTCAGCTCTTGAGGTAAACATTCTATAGGGTTCACGTGCATCTTTTGTGATTAAATCATCAATCAACACACCAATATACGCCTGCGACCTATCCAAAATAAGCGGATTCTCACCCTTCACCTGAAGAGCAGCATTAATACCCGCCATAATTCCCTGCGCGGCCGCTTCTTCATAGCCAGATGTCCCGTTTATTTGCCCGGCATGAAAGAGTCCTTTGACGAGTTTCGTTTCCAATGTTTCATGAAGTTGTCGTGGCGGGAAGTAATCATATTCAATCGCATAGCCTGGTCTAAGAAAAACCGCCCGTTCAAGACCCGGTATCGTTCGAACAAAGGCCTGCTGTACGTCTACCGGTAAGCTGGTAGAAATCCCATTAGGGTAAAATGAGCGTGACTCAAGGGTTTCAGGTTCCATGAAAATCTGATGCCTGGTTTTGTCAGAAAACCGAACCACTTTATCTTCAATCGAGGGGCAATAGCGCGGTCCCGTAGATTCAATGATTCCGCAGTACATCGGAGATCTATCAAGATTTTCCCTTATAATTCGATGAGTTTCATCATTTGTATAGGTAATATGGCAGTGAATTTGTGGGTTGGGAATATGAGTGGTTCGAATAGAAAATGGTCGAGGAACCGAATCCCCAGGCTGCGGAATCATGACGCTAAAATCTATTGAATCTCTATCTATCCTCGGAGGGGTTCCAGTTTTTAATCGTCCAATTTCAAATCCAAAGTCTCTCATGCAATCTGATAGATTCTCTGCGGATGGCTCACCAGCCCGCCCGCCTGGAAGATGATTCAATCCAATATGCATAAGACCTTTCAAAAAGGTCCCCGATGTCAAGACAACCGCTTTCGTGAAAATAGTTTCGCCGCTATTGGTCGTGACACCTTTGACCGCACCGCCCTGCGTGAGAATCCGATTAACTGTGCCTTGAATACTGGATAAATTATCCTGTCTGCTTACCGTCTCCTGCATTCGATTGGCATAAAGCTGTTTGTCGCACTGGACTCGCGTGGCACGCACAGCCGGTCCTTTCCGCATATTGAGCACACGGAATTGAATGCCGGATTGGTCGGTGTTCCATCCTATTTCTCCACCGAGAGCATCAATTTCCTTGACGAGATGGCCCTTCCCGATCCCTCCTACAGCGGGATTACATGGCATCGTAGCGATTTTTTGGGAATCAATGGTCAGCATCACCACCTTACATCCCATCCTGGCGGCCGCAAGGGCAGCCTCACACCCGGCATGACCTCCTCCGACGACGACAATGTCACATTCCCTACTCATTGGTTGTATCCTGAATTTTTATTGACAATTTTGTAGAAATGGCTGTTACTTGCCAATGCAAAACTCACGAAAAATTTGATCCAAAATATCCTCATTCGTGATTGCACCGACTATTTCTCCAAGAGAATTCAGGGCCATCCGTAATTCTAATGCAATACATTCGGCTGAAAGCCTGTCATCTATGGCTAATATAGCGTTTTTCAAGGCCTCTCCTGCATTGTGAAGTAATGTCTTATGTCTCAACCGTGAAACGAGCACTGAATCTCCACCTTCAAATTGACGACCAACAGCCAGGCTTTTGATGGCTTTTTTTAAACAATCAAGTCCTTCACCACTTAATGCAGAGACTTCGACATACTTCCTCTCTCCCACAGCACCATCTTCACATTTGTTTTTAGGTTGGCTGACAATATCTTGCAGTTCTTTCTGAGAAAATTTGGCCGGTAAATCGATTTTATTGAGCACCATAACACAGGGTTTTTCAGTATATTTTTCAATAAAAAATAAGTCTTTTTCATTAAGCACTGAGCTACGATCAAATGCCATAATTAACACGTCAGCTTCTTCAATGGCCTGAGTGGCGCGATTCATTCCTTCATTTTCTAATTCATCCGTCGTTTCTCGTAATCCGGCAGTATCAAAGAGCCGTATCATGACTCCTTCAACCAAAATCGCCTCTTCGAGTACATCACGCGTGGTCCCGGGAATATGAGATACAATAGCTCGATTGGTTCCCAGTATGCCATTTAACAAACTGGACTTTCCTACATTGGGTCGCCCAAGAATGACAGTGCGAATGCCTTCTCGAATCATTCGGCCCTCTTCGGCGGACTCCAATAATTGCAGGATTTCTCGCAAAATCTCCTGTGTATTTTGTTTGAGCTCGCTTTGATCAATAAACTGAATATCATCATCGACAAAGTCCATTCCGGCTTCCAAATGGGCAACAAGTTTCACGAGACGGTCCCGTTGATGTTGAATGACCATAGATAGCCGCCCCTGTAGATGCTCCTGGGCTATCCTCAAACTCTGAAGAGAATTAGCGCGTATGGTGTCTAAAACCCCTTCCGCTTGTGTTAAATCCATCCGCCCGTTCAAAAAACTCCGCTTCGTAAACTCCCCAGGTTCAGCCAGCCTAGCCCCAACCTGCGTTAAGGCTTCGCAAATGGCGTTCATAATAACCGGCCCTCCATGGGCATGCACTTCAACGACATCTTCTCCCGTATAGGACCGTGGAGCTCGCATCATTACAACCAACACCTCATCCAATGCCGAAGAAATCTCTCTTGCCCCAATTTTCCCAGGTTGGAGAGGGTTCCAAACAAATTGCCCCAGGTACATCTGGTAGGGGTTAATCTGTTCAAGAGGTTTGCCGGAACGTAATCGAAGGATACTTGAGGCAACAGGAAGGGCATGAGTCCCACTGACTCGAACGATCCCCACTCCCCCTTCGCCCATGGGGGTAGCTACGGCACAGATGGTGTCGTCTAAAGAGCCCATAACCATAGACAGAGGCAGGATTAGGATTTAGAGGAAGAGCCCGAGGGAGATGACGAACGTTTCTTTTTCCCGGATTCCAAAGCAGGTTCGCTCCCTTTGGGAGATTGATCCGTAGACCCACCTCTCGGCTTTTTCAAAATATACCTGTCGGTCACAAACTGCTGAGTCACAGTCAGCACATTATTTGTTACCCAATATAACACCAAACCTGCGGGAAAGGTTACAAACAAAAAGGTCAATCCGACAGGAAGAATCATCATCATTTTTGCCTGGGTCGGGTCCATCGTGGTGGGCATGATTTTTTGTTGAACGACCATAGAAATCCCCATCAGCACAGGCAGCACATAATACGGATCTTGGGCAGAAAGGTCTGTAACCCACAGCATAAACGGGGCCTGGCGGAGATCGATCGTCATATACAAAATATTAAAGAGGGCAACAAACACCGGCATCTGCAATACCATGGGGAGACATCCACCGACTGGATTGACTTTATGCTCTTTATAGAGCTTCATCAGTTCCTGATTGAGTTTTTCCTTGTTATCTTTAAATTTTTCCTGTAGTGCCAGAACCTTGGGTTGAATGGTTTGCATCCCCTGCATCGACTTGTAGCTTTTGTATTGCAAAGGAACAAATAACAATTTTATCCCTAAGGTCAGTAGAATAATGGCCACACCATAATTATGGGTATAGTCATTAATGAACCGTAAAACTGAAAACAGCGGCTTTGCCACGGCTTTCACAATGCTCCAACTGCCATAAATAAACCATCCAAAATCGATGGTATCTTCCAACCCGATCTCAAATGATTTAAGAACATCGTATTTTTTGGGGCCGGCGTACAATTTTGTCTTATGGACTTGTTCCCCGGATCCCCCAGGAAGAGACATGCCCGCTGAGACGACCATATCGGTTTCAAGCTTGGAAAACAGGCCGTTCGCATTTTCCGGGATAAAAACACTCATAAAGTATTTATCCTGAAGGGCCAACCACCTGACAGAACCATCGCGACGCAGGATCGGCGCATCGGCATCCGGAGACACCTTTTCCATTTCCTCCCCGACCATCCAGGCAGATCCCAGTAATCCAATGAATCCCTGGCCCCATTCCACCACACCGAAATTGGTGCCCAAAAGCACATCAATACCCTCTGAAATTCCCCGCGTGCGAATGATGATATCCACCAAATAGGAATCGTAATGAAAGGTGAGTTCTTTTTGGACCCACAGCTCGGGTTCAGAAGACGAATAGGTTAAAAGTACTTTACCCGTGGGATGAGCTTCATCCAGATCGGTAAAATTTTTTTTGATTTGAAAGTTCCCTTGACGAAGACGCTGGGTCTCCGCTTCATTGCCTTTGATCTGAACCGTGAGTGGTTCGGGAAACTGTCCATTTGGATATACCAATTGTACGGGAACATTCTCCTCTGCCTGAGTGAGATATTTTTTTAACTCCCAGGAAGTTATGACTCCTCCCTGGCCGGAAATATCAGCACGAAAAAGCGGGGTCTCAACAACCACAACCTCTTCCGTAAGCAATGGCTCAGCAGAAGGAATAGAGGAAGATATTGAAGGGGGTTCAGATACAGAAGAAGAGGGGGTGGTTTCAGCATCCGCCCCTTTTTTCGGCAAACCGGTTGTCAGCTCTTGATCGATGATCGGACTGGTAGAGAACGGAGAATATCCCAACTCCTTCAGGAGGAGGTCATACCCAAAGATAATCCCTAAGGAAAGAACAAGGAAAAGGACGACGCGCTTTTCCATTTTTCTAACTCGTGAGTCCCATAAAGCTGGTGGTAATTAACAATCAAACGGAGGCAAAATATTCAGTGTTCAGGGAACCGGATCCAGCCCCCCAGGATGGAATGGATGACACTTGAGAATTCGACCGGCCATTAAGACCGCACCCTTCATCGCGCCATGTTTATGGATAGCCTCAAAGCCATAATGAGAACATGTAGGTTCAAAACGGCAACAGGTTCCCATGAACGGGGAAACCCCATATTGGTAGACTGAAATAAT